>CAXTNS010000617.1:0-4262 GCA_964245465.1 uncultured Thermoanaerobaculia bacterium | reverse complement strand
GTCCGGGTGGTTGGTCCAGACCGCGGCGCCCGCCTGGACGGCGGCGACGCCGCCGTCGGAGATCCCGGTCTGGCCCGGGGTCGTGGCCATCACCTGCGAGGTGGCGCCCGTCTCATAGCCGAACCAGCGGATGGGCAGCCCGTCCGTCTGATGGGTCATGAACTGGCAGCCCGACGGGGCGGTGAGGTCGGCTGCCGTCTCGGCCGGCCCGGCCAGCAGGGACTCCGAGGGGGAAGCGGCCACCTGCCGGCCGTTCCAGGCCGCGCCGTGGGCCACGTCGCGCAGGTGCTGGAGGAGCCCGTCGCGGTGGTAGACGCCCACGGGCTCATAGCTCTTGTTGGTGAAGACCTCGACCTTCCCCGCCTCGGGCAGGGGGCGCAGCAGGCCGCCGGCCTCTTCGAGCAGGCCGTAGGCCATCATCCTGGACTGCCACCGGCCTTCCGGAGCCTCGGCCAGGAAGAGGAGGTAGTTCCGTCCGTCCCGGTAGCGGGGAACGCCCGCCACGGCCGCCGCCCGCACCCGGCCGGCGCCGCCCAACTCCCGTACCTCGAAGATCAGGCCCGGGTCCGTGCCCGCGACCGGCTCCAGGGTCTGGAAACGGGTCACCGTGTAAGGAAGGTCGGAGCCGTCCTCGACCCACGACTCGATGGCCTGGGCGAACACCACGGCGTCGCTCAGGCGGGTGAGATGGCCGAGGTCGGCCGGCGGGGCTACGGTGGTGGCCAAGGCCGCGGAAGCGGCAAGGAGGACCAGGGTCAAGGTCAGGAAAGGCGTCGGCAGAGAACGGAAGCGCTCGTTCATTGTCAGCCTCCAAACGGAAAAGCGCTCAAAAATGCCACACCCCAAGGGGGCGAGGCGTTTCCATAGCGTCAGTTATGCGGACTGCATGCCAACTCATCTATAAATTCGGCACGTCTTTTGCTCAAACCAACCCCCGTCTCACCCCGCCACTCGGGCAGGATCTGAGCGGTCTCTGGATGGTCATCGGCGCAAGAGGTCTTTGCCACCGTGCCCCACTGGAAAGTTTTTCACCCCCGGAGAAGGAGTACATTCATGCGACGACCCCACATCTCCATAGTTGCAACAGCAGCTTTGGTCCTCCTGATTGCGAGTGCGGCCCTGGCGTCCGTCATCGCCCCCCCGTCCAACCTGGGCGATCTCGCCCGGATCAGCCGGACGGTCGTATTTGCCGAGGCTCTGGGAAAGAGAACCGAGCTGCGGGGCCAGGTCCCCTACACGATCACGTCGTTCAAGCTCCTCCAGCAGGTGGCGGGTGAAGCGGCCGGCAACACGTTCGAAGTCCGGGAGGCGGGCGGTGTGGCCGGCGACGTCGGAATGGCCGTCTCGGGCGCCCCGGTGTTTGAACGGGGCGGGCGGTACCTGCTATTCCTCGATCCGGGAGCGGGCGGCGGCTGGCAGACCAAGATGCTGGCCTACGGCGTCCTGCGCGAGGAGGGCGGGGTCCTGCGTCCCATCCCGCAGGCGTCCGAGCTGAGCCTGATCCCGCGGCCGGGCATCGAGCCGGTGGGCTCGTACCGGACGGGCGAGCTCCTGTCGCACCTCTCCGCCGTGGCCACGGGCGCCGCGCCCTGGCATGGCGAGGCCGTGGCGGCCCCGGCTGCCCAGGGAGAGGGGACCTCCAACGCCCCAGCGGTCGCCGAGGCCGATTTCACGGCGCCCGCGGCCTGCCGGTTCGTGCGCCACACGGACGGCGTCCCCCTGCGCTGGTTCGGGTTCGAGGCCGGCGCTTCGACCCCCATCTGGCACACCACGCCCGGGCAGGTGGGCATCGCCGACGGCGGCGTCTCCGCCGTCCAGGACGCCATCACGGCGTGGACCGGCCATCCCAACTCCGTGGTCAATTTCACCTACGCGGGCTCCCGGCTCAGAACGACGAGCTGTACCTCGGGCGAGGGCCGGGCGCGCAACAACGAGGTGGTCTTCAACGACCCGTGCAGCCAGATCCCGGACCTCGCCACCTGTTCCGGCACCACCCCTCCCGGCTGGAGCCAACCCTGCTGCGGCCAGGTCGCCATCTACGGGACCTACTTCAATGCCGCGGGGATCCAGACGTACGACGGTGCCTCGTGGTGGCAGGCCAACAACCTCTCGATCATCGTCAACAACGGCTCCCAGTGCCTGGGGGCGACCGACTTCAAGGAGATGATGACCCACTTCGTGGGCCACGCCGCGGCCTTCGACCACCACGATGACGCCAACGCCACCATGTTCGGCCAACTCGGCGTCCACGCCTCGCGCGGCGCCACCCTCGCCACCACGGACAAAACGTGCGCCTCCGCCGTCTACCACACGTTCAAGGACGTGCCGTACGATCGCTGGAGCTGGCAGTTCGTGGAGGCGTTCGAGAACGCCCGCCTCGACACCCAGGGCTGCGGCAACGGCAACTTCTGTCCCACGGACCTGGTGAACCGGGGCAAGCTGGCGGTCTACATCATCCGCGGCGTGCACGGTCCGGACTTCGTGCCGCCGCCGGCCACCGGCACCCTGTTCGCCGACGTGCCCGCCAGCCATCCGGACGCGGCCTTCATCGAGAAGCTCTTCAATGACGGGCTGACCGGCGGCTGCGCCACCAACCCGTTGCGCTTCTGCCCGTCGAACAACGTGTCGCGCGCCGAGATGGCCACGTTCCTGCTGCGCATCAGCCATGGGCCCAGCTACACGCCTCCGCCGGGCACGGGCACGACCTTCAACGACGCCCCGGCCAACTACTGGGCCACCCCGTACATCGAGCAGCTTTTCCGCGAAGGCGGCACGGCCGGCTGCAGCACCAGCCCGCCGCTCTACTGTCCGGAGGATCTGGTGCAGAAGGAACAGGTCGCCACGTTCCTGGACCGTGTCTTCAACCTGCCCCTGCCCTGAGGCCGGAGGACAGCCATAAGGCCTGCCGCCTGGGACACCCTCCTTCAACTCTGTCTGGAGACGGGGACCGGCCTCGAATGGAACGAGGCCGACGTCCCCGCCTTGACGGAGCTCGCCACCCGGCTCAACGTCGAAGCCTACGTCCTGAGCTCGCTCAGTTGTCTCCGCATGGGGCTCCGGAAGGGGCTCGGCCCCGCCGCGAAAGACTGGCTGGAGGGGCTGCACAAGAGGGTCGTGGCGTCCACCGCTGACAACCTGCGGCGCGATGCCGAGCTGGCCAAGCCCCTGGACCGCCTCCGCGAGGAGGGGATCGGCCTCATTCTCCTCAAGGGCTCCGCCCTGCGCCTGGAGGCCCCCGGCCGCGCCGGCCGTTTCCAGTGCGACGTCGACGCGCTGGTGCGGCGCGAGGACCTGGAGCGGGCCGAGGCCCTCCTGCTCGAGCTGGGCTTTCGTCTGGACGAATCGTACCTGGGACGCGAAGAGCTGCTGCGCCGGCATTTTCACTTCGGCTTCGAGCGCCGGGGGGCCGTCGTGGAGCTGCACTGGGACCTGGACCACGCTTCGCCCCCGGGCTTCGTGGAGCGGCTCTGGCGGGAAAGTCGTACCTTCGAAACGGACGGCCGGAGCTGGCGGGTGCTCTCGCCCTGGCACCATCTCCTGTTCGGCTGCCTGCACCTGAGCCGCCACGGCTTTCACGGCGGTCTACGGTGGCTGGCGGATCTGCGATCCCGGTTTCCGATAGAGCCCGGCGTGGCCGCGGCCTTCGAGGAGGAGGCGCGGGCCTGGCCGTCCCGTCCCGTCCGCTGTCCTCTCTGGGCGCTCGGGGAGCTTGGGGTCGCGGAGGCCAGGACCCTGGCGGGGGACGGTGGTGCGGACCCGTTCGAGCGCGCCCTGCTGCGCCGGTTCCTGGTGCCTCTGCTGCTGGCCGAGCCCTGGCTGGGAATCCCCTCCTGGCGGCTGGAGCACACCTTGCGGGCCTGGCTCGTCTCGGAGCGCTCCCTGCCGGCCCTCCTCGCCGAGTCTTCCGGAGAGGGGATGTCGAGGCGGCTCCGCGCCTGGGCGGCGGAGGCGGTTTAAAGGAAGCCATCGAGCTGTCCCTCGGACTCCGTCCTGCCGCACTTACTCCCTGTAAAACCTCATTGGCATTTCAAAGGGAGAGATCATGAAAAAGAACCTTAGAAAGCTTGTGCTGTCCAAAGAGACGGTGCGGAACCTGGAAAATCCAGCCCTGCGTGAGGCCGTCGGTGGCACGGGAGACTGCACGTATTTGTGTGTCACCACTAACGGGCGTTGGGAGTGCGCCAACGCCTGTATCGAGCCCTAAGCAACTAGTGCCTCGTCAAGGTAGGTTTGACCTGTGGGCGTAGCCCTGTCTGCCCCAC
>CAXTNS010000616.1:0-4267 GCA_964245465.1 uncultured Thermoanaerobaculia bacterium | reverse complement strand
CCTGGTGGCCGGGGCCCTCACCGTGGCCTGCGCCCTGACGCTCGTGGGGCTGGGAATCCTGCTGGACCGCGGCCGCGACCGTTCCCAGGCGGCGGCTACTTCTCAATCCCTTTCCTGAGCACCCCCGCCACGATGCCGGGGTGGAACAGGATCTCGGGACCGGTGAGCAGGTTGATCAGCCGCACGAACCGCCGGTTCGCGAAGACGCTCGAGCCCGTGAGCCGGAAGACCCGCCGGGTGTAGGCCTGGAGGACCGGCAGCCAGAAGGGACGCCGGCCTTCAACCTCGGGATACCGCAGGTCCTCCGACGAGGTGAGCAGCCAGGGGACGGCGACCCGGCGCGAGAGGGCGCGGGAGAACGGGCGGACGTCGGTCATGCCGGGATCCCGGTCCAGTCGGGCTGCGAGCACCAGGGCGCCCTGGGCCGCCACGGACATGCCCTGGCCGAACACCGGGTCGAAGCTGCAGACCGTGTCTCCCAGGGGGACCAGGCCGGTGGGGAAGCGCTTCAGCTCCTCAAAGTGGCGCCAGCGGGCGTGGGGAAAACGGAAGATTTCGATGTCCGAGAGCGGCTCGGCGTTGCCGGGGTTGCGGATCGCGTCGTAGATCGTGGGCTGCGCCAGGCTGCGGGCGAAGTCGAGGAAGCCGGCCTCATCCCCCGGCGGATGGTCCCCCGCGAAGCCCGCTAGCGTCACCGTCCAGCGGCCGTCCTCGATGGGAAAGATCGCGCCAACCCGCTTTTCCCCTGGCGGAGTCTGGTAGAGGAGGAGGGCCTTCCAGGGCCGTTCCGGATCGGGCCAGGCCCGGAAGACGCGGGTGGCGTAGACGAGATCCAGCCCGAGCCGCTCCTCGCGCGGCGCGGGGTAACCGGCCGACTCCAGCCAGCGGGGGAGCTGCGAGCCGCGCCCGCTCGCGTCCACGATCAGATCGCCCGCCAGCGTCTCCTCCGCGCCGGCTGCCTGGACGCGGACCGCCTTGGCCCGACCGTCCGCGATCTCCAGACCCACGGCCGCCGTGCCGTAGCGGAACGCCACGTTGCCGAGCCCCTGAACACGCCGGCGGACGATGGATTCGAGGAGCGGCCGGCTCTGCATGTGCAGGGTGATCCCGCTCTCGTGCCGAGCCTTCCACACCCCGTGGTGGAACCAGCCGAAGTCGTTGCCGAAGTCGATACGGCAGGAGCCACTGGCTTCAAGGTCGGCCGCCAAGCCGGGGAAGATCTCGCTGAGACCGTTCTCGCCGGCCTTGAGCAGGATGTGGACGTGCCGGCCCTGGGGCACGCCTTTCCTCGCCTCGCGCTCCCCGGGTACCGGGTCCCGTTCGATCACGGTCACCCGCTCGAAACGGGGCGCGAGCACGCCCGCGGCGGCGAGCCCGGCCATTCCACTGCCCAAAACCACCGCGTGCGATCTCGGCATGGCCTTGTCCCCCTGTCTCCTATTGTCTCAGGTGCCGCCCACAGTTGCGCGAGAGCTTATCTGGACCTGGCACGGGATCGTTACAAATTCTTCTCTTTTCGTTGTCTCGCAGATCGCTTGGCGAGCACTACTAATAGTGGTAGACATAATCACCAATTTAGGAGGATTGCATGTTCAAAAAGTTGAGTTTTATGGTGCTGGCTCTCGCCGTCATCGTGTCCGCCGCTCCGGCGTTCGCCGATCCGGCCGTCCTCAAGGGTCTCGACATCTGGTACACCCCGGCGGGTGGCGCCAGCGTCACGGTCTTCATCCCCGCCGGGTTCTTCTGCTCGGGCAACTCGCCGGCGCAAACGAGGACGATCGCCCTCAAGGGCCGTCCCCTGGTGACCAACCCGGTCAACCACATCAATCCCGGAGACACGGTGGTGAACCGGCCGGCGGACATCCCCTTCAACCAGAACGGCGGTCTGCAGGGGACGGGAAACCTCAAGATCCACGCGCTGGACCTGGTGAGCGTCCAGTCGTTCACGCTGTCCTGCCCCGGCGGCCTGACCGAGGTCTACAACACCGAGGTGAGCCTGAACGGCCCGCAGGCCCTGGGCACGATCACCATCCGCAAGGCCGCGATCCCCGACCGTTTCGGGAAATTTGACGCCAGCTTCCCCGTCGCCGGCAAGGTCCGGTTCCGCAACGCCGCCACCGGCACCCCCACGGCCGCCCTGGCGGACAACCAGACCATCACCACCCTGGATGCCTGCTGGAGCCACGATCCGGGTCCGGGCGCCGTGGTCTGCGCCCCGCCGGTGACGATCGACGTCGACGGCAGCCGGACCATCACCGCCGCCGACCCCACCCTCGGATACTGCACCTCCAACTTCTTCCCGGGCTGGACGTACAACAGCTTCGGCCAGGTCGTTCAGTGCCCGGTGGCTCACACGGGTCCGCACCCGAAGACCTGCGGCGCGCCCGGCCAAGGCTGCCCGGAGGAGGCTACGCCCAATCCCTGCACCCCAGAGATCGTCAGCTACCTGAGCGCCCACAAGGTTTCCGACGGCTTCGTGCTGGACAGCGCGGCGTCGCTCAACGCCAAGTTCACGATGAGCCGCCGCGGCGGCAAGGCCGGGGCTACGTCCGGCACGGCCACGCAGGCCGACCCCTCGGGCACGGTCACGGGCACGGGCACCGCGACCTCGGCCGAGCGGGTCGCCGTCACCGAGACGGACCTCGGCACGACGCGGGTCGACCGCTGCATCCAGGCCCAGGGCACCGCCATTCTGACCAGCGGCAACTGAGCTCCACTCTCCCTTGTTCCGGAGCGGGCCCTCGCCCGCTCCGGGCCTTTTCTCCTCTCCCCGTCAGCGCGGACCCCTCCGTTGTGGTAAAAATCGTCTCCTTCAACTATGACGAGACGAGAAAAAGCCGAGCGCATCGCCAGGACCCTCGACGAGCTGTTCCCCACGGTCGACATCCCCTTGGAGCACGTGGACCCGTTCACGCTCCTGGTCGCCGTGGTCCTTTCGGCGCAGACCACGGACAAGCTGGTCAACGAGGTCACTCCCGCCCTGTTCGCCCGCGCCGGCACGCCCGAGGCCATGGCCGCCCTGCCGGTCGAGGAGATCCGTGCCCTGATCCGCCGGATCGGCCTCGCCGACACCAAGGCGAAGAACCTGAAGCGCCTCTCGGAGATCCTGGTCGAGCAGCACGGCGGCCGGGTGCCGAGGACCCTCCCTGAGTTGGAGGCGCTCCCCGGCGTGGGCCACAAGACCGCTTCGGTGGTGATGAACCAGGCCTTCAACCTGCCGGCTTTCCCCGTGGACACCCACATCCACCGTCTGGCCGCCCGCTGGGGTCTGTCGAGCGGCAAGAACGTGGAGGTCACCGAGAGGGATCTGAAGCGGCTGTTCCCCGAGGACACCTGGGGCAAGATCCACCTCCAGATCATCTACTTCGGCCGCCAGCACTGCCCGGCGCTGTACCACGATCTCGACGGCTGCCCCATCTGCTCCTGGGCGTCGAGCGGGAAGCGGAAAGAGGAGGAGCGGCGGCGGAACCTGGGGCTGCGGCGGCGAAGCCCGCCTGAAACCTTCTGAAGGCGCTACGGTCCCTCTGCAGGGAGCCTGTTGGTAAACAGGGGCACCAAGCGGCTGCGGATCTCATCAATATAGTCGGTAAGCCCAGTTAGCCGGCCCCGCTGTCCCGAGACCTCTAAGTCACAGGATGTCCAGCAATCCTCCTCGCGGTCTTCGTTGCCGGCGACCAGTCGGTTCAAGACACGCTTGGCGTTCCGTTGAGCTTGCGGTTGCGCCGCCGTGAGGTTCTCAGCCTGTAAGCGAGGATCGAACCCGAGCTCTCGTCTGAGTTCGGCGAGTGTTTTCTCCTCAGCCTCGGAACGAGGCTCGAAGCCAGCAAGAACCCAGCATTCCCGTTTGGTGTGGAGGACTGCAAGGATGACTGGGAAGGGCCATGGTGAGGCATCGCGGGCTTGCGCCAATCCTTGCCGCCGCTCTTCCCGGCCATCTGTGTCTAGGATCGAGCCAATCGATTTCCTGGCAGAGGACACGGTCCGCGAGACCGGCGGACAGGCGTAGATCCGCCGAAGCCTCGCAAACCACGGCGAAGGTAAAGGCCGCGGCCGTGCTCATCAGGCTGTAGCCTTGTTTCCCTTTGTAATCCAGTCCTCTCCGACTGAGCTCCAGAACTCGCCAGGAGCCATCATGCCCTTCCAGCGTTCATATTCAGGGTGGTCGGTGAGGGGGCGGACTACAACATTACCCTTTTCGTCGATAGATGTAAGTGTATCTGTTTACCGTAGAGGTGGGGATTCTGTTAGTGCTTTATGAGGTCGAGGT
>CAXTNS010000615.1:0-4273 GCA_964245465.1 uncultured Thermoanaerobaculia bacterium | reverse complement strand
CCCCTGGAGGCGGGCGGCTGGGGCGCCACCTCGGTCCGGCTGCGTTCCCCGTAGGATCCGACCATGCGATCCTTTCTCGCCAAGGCCCTCCGCAAGGGCCGGCGCCTTCTCGGTGGGCCGCCCCGCGTCCAGTTCGTCTACAGCCGGCGCTACCAGTTGGAGATTCAGGGCGGTCACCACGACTCCCAGCGCGGCGAGCGCATCCTCGCCGCCCTCGACGCCGCCGGCCTGCTCGACTCCACCGGCGTCCATCCGGCCGAGCCTGCCGCCTTCCCGCACCTGCGCCGGATCCACACCGACGACTATCTCGACTCCCTGAACCGGCCCGAGGCGCTGACCCGCATCGTCGGCTACCCGCTCTCCGAGAACGCGGCCGACCGCATCCTCGAAGCCCAGCGCACCATGGTCGGCGGTACCCTGGCCGCCACCCGCCTGGCCCTTGAAGGCTCCGGCGTGGCCGTGAACCTGGGCGGCGGCCTCCACCACGCCTTCGCCGGCCGGGGCGAACGCTTCTGCGTGTACAACGACGTCGCCGCGGCGGTCTCCGACCTGCGGTCCCGGGGCGTCGAATCCCGCGTCCTGGTAGTGGACCTGGACCTCCATGACGGCGACGGCACGCGCTCGATTCTTTCGAGTTCCGAGGGCGCGGACGATCCCGCGGTGCACACGTTCTCGATCCACAACTACACCACGGCTCCCGTCCCCGAGAGCTCGACCGCCATCGAGCTCGGAGGCGGCGTGAGCGACGCGGCCTATCTGGAGGCGGTGCGCTCCCGCCTGCCTCCGGTCTTCGAGTCGTTCAAGCCCGATCTGGTCTTCTACCTCGCCGGGAGCGATCCGGCGGCGGACGACCAGATCGGCGACTGGAAGATCACCGCCGGAGCCCTGCTGGAGCGGGACCAGTTCGTCCTCTCGTGCGTCCGAGGGAGCAACCCCAAGCTCCCCCTGGTGATCGTGCTCGCCGGAGGCTATGGGTTGAACGCCTGGCGCTACAGCGCGCGCTTCTTTTCCTCCCTGCTCAACCGGGGCCGGGCCGTCGAGCCGCCCAGCACGGAGGAGCTCCTGCTCTTCCGCTACCGCGCCATGGCTCGGACCCTCGAAGAGCATGAGCTCACCGGCGAGCCGCACCAGGACAAGGACGACTGGGGCCTCTCCGACGAGGACGTCGCCGCCGCCCTGGGAGGCCCCCGCCGTCCGCGCCGCCTGCTCGGCTTCTACTCCCCCCAAGGCCTGGAGCTCGCCGTGGAGCGCGCCGGCTTCCTCGACCGCATTCGCAACCTTGGATTCGAATGGCCCTTCCTGGAGATGGACCTCGACAACCCGGCGGGGGACACCGTGCGCCTGTACGGCGACCGGCGCAAGCGCGAGCTCCTGATCGAGGTGCGGGTACGCGTCGACCGGCACTCCCTGCCCGGCATGAGCCTGCTGCGCATCGAGTGGCTTCTCCTCCAGAACCCCCGCGCCCGGTTCACTCCCGAGCGACCCCGTCTGCCGGGCCAGTCCCATCCCGGCCTCGGGATGCTCCAGGAGGTCGTCGCCCTGCTGGTCCTGGTCTGCGACCGGCTGCAGCTCGACGGCCTGATTCTCGTGCCCTCGCGCTACCACGTCGCGACGCACGGCCGGAAGGCCATGCGCTTCCTGAACCCGGAGGACGAGGGGCTCTACCGGGCCGTCCAGAAGGCGCTCCAGGGCCTCACCCTGGCTCAGGCCGCCGAGGCCATGACCGAGGGCCGGGTCGTGGACACCGCCACGGGGAAACCCTTCGCCTGGAACCCCGTCCCCATGGTGTTTCCCGTGAGCGACCGCTTCCGTCAGCTTCTGGAGAACGAGGAGTACGGGCGGAAGGCGACGGAGAGCGAAGGCCGCCACGCCTTCGCCCTGATATGATCCCTCCGGCCCATCTATGAACCGCCTCGTGAGCCTTCCGCTCTGGCTGGTGGCCGTCCTCTTCCTGCTCGCCGCCTGGGCGGCCCTGGACCGCCTCCTCGTCCCCGGCGTCCGCTGGTACCTGAGGCGGCGGGTCAACCGGGCCATCGACCGGCTCAATACCCGGCTACGGCTGGAGATCCCGCCCTTCCACCGCACCCGCCGGCAGGTGCTGATCGACCGGCTGGTCTACGACCCCAAAGTCGTCCAGACCGTAGACGAGACCGCCCGCGAGCAGCGCGTGCCGCGGGCCGTGCTGGCCGCCCGGGTCAAGCGCTATGCCCGCGAGATCGTGCCGGCCTTCAATGCCTACTTCTACTTCCGCGTCGGCTACTGGCTCTCCAAGCGGGTGGCGCGCTTCCTCTACCGGGTGCGCCTCGGCTTCTCCGACGAGGCCGGCCTCGCCTCCGTTGCCTCCGGCTCCACCGTGGTCTTCCTCATGAACCACCGCAGCAACATGGACTACATCCTCGTGGCCTACCTCGCCGCGGACCGCACGGCCCTTTCCTACGCCGTGGGCGAATGGGCACGGGTCTGGCCCCTCCAGACCCTGATCCGCTCCACCGGGGCCTATTTCGTGCGCCGCAGCTCGGGCGATCCCCTCTACCGGCGGGTCCTGGAGCGCTACATCCACATGGCCACCTCGGCCGGCGTGCCCCAGGCCGTCTATCCCGAAGGCGGGCTCTCCCGCGACGGCCGCCTGCGCCGCCCCAAGCTCGGCGTCCTCGACTACATGCTCCGCTCCTTCGACCCCGTCTACGGCGAACGCGATCTCGTGTTCATCCCCGTGGGCATCAACTACGACCGGGTCCTCGAAGACCGTACCCTGCTCCTCGACCTCGATCCGGAGAAGAAGAAGCCGGGCGGCCCGGTCCACGCCGCGTCCACCACCCTGCGCTTCGTCCTGCGCAATCTTTCTCTGATGCTACGAAGCCGCTGGCACCGGTTCGGCTATGCCTGTGTGAACTTCGGCAGTCCGATCTCCATGCGGCGCTACCTGCGCGAGCGGGGGCTCGACCTGCGCACCCACTCCCGCGAGGAGCGTTCAGCCCACCTCGAAACCCTGGGTGCCACGCTGATGGCGGAGATCGGCAAAGTCATCCCCGTGCTGCCCGTGCCGCTGGTCGCCACGGTTCTCCTGCGCCACGGCGAGCCCCTCTCCGAGCTGGAGCTCAAAGCCCGGGCCTTTGAGCTGATGGAGGATCTCCAGGCCGCGGGCGCCCACGTCTACATCCCCCGGCGGGATCAGGACTACGCCATCGTGGCCGGCCTGCGGATGCTGACCCAGAGGCATCTCGTGGAAGAAAGGAACGGCCTCTACACCGCGAAACCGGAGGAAATGAACGTGCTGAGGTACTACGCAGGGTCGATCGAGCACCTGGCGACCCAAACCCGCGATCCCGCGTTGCGTATCTCAGCCTCATGAAGAAACGAGCCCCGGGTACCGTCCAGCGTCTTCAGACCTTCTTCCGGGATTACACGGAAGGCCTGAGCTCCCGAGACGTCCAACGCCTGTTCGACCGCGACGCGGCCCGGGCCTATCAGGTCCTCACCCGCGAGCACAGCCAGGAGCCCGAGCCCAAGAAGGGTCTCCGCCGCTTCCTGTTCCGGACGAAGCTCGCCTTCCTCGGTCTCTCCTCCAAGCTGACGCCGCCGCGGAGACTGCTCTTCGGCATTTCTCTCCTCGCCTTCGTCTTCGGCCTCTTCAGCGACTCCGGCTTCTTCTACTCCGCCAAGGGGACGCGGATCAGCATTGAATTCTCCCCCCTCTGGTTCGGCATCAGCGTCGGCTGCCTGATCTTCCTGCTCGCCCTGGAGCTGGTAGACCGCGTCCGCGTGCGCGACGAGCTCGAAGTGGCCCGCGAGCTGCAGGATGACCTGCTGCCCCACGACCTTCCCGTGGTGCCCGGCTACCTCTTTGCCCACTCCTACCGCACGGCCAACGAGGTAGGGGGCGATTATTACGACCTCACCCTCCTGCCCGACGGCCGCCTCTCCCTCATGATGGGCGACGCGAGCGGCCACGGCATGGCCGCGGGATTGGTCATGGCCATCGCCAACGCCACCCTGAAGACAGCCCTCGACCTCGACCCCAACCCGGATCTCGTGCTGACTCTCTTGAATCGCACCCTTTGCCGAACGGGCAGCCGAAGGACGTTCATGAGCGTCTTCTACGCCGTGCTCACCCCTGAGACCGGGGAGATCGAGTACATCTGTGCCGGCCACCCGTTCCCCCTGCTGCGGCGAGCGGATGGCTCCGTCGAAGAGCTCGGCTGCGGCGGCTTCCCCTTGGGCATCCGCGAGCCCCTGGACTTCGTCCGGCAGACGGTCCACCTCGATCCTGGCG
>CAXTNS010000614.1:2088-4277 GCA_964245465.1 uncultured Thermoanaerobaculia bacterium | reverse complement strand
GCGCGACGCGTTCCTGGCCAGCGGCCTCTCGCGCCAGCCGCAGCCTGATCCGGCCGAAGACCCGCCCAGCCCGCCGAACCCGCCGAACCCGCCAGACACCGACTTCATCCTCGTGCCGCTCCAGCGGCCGCACGACTACGTGATCGAGAACCACTCCCCCATCCCCATGCTCGGCTTCCTTCACGCCGTCGCCGACTGGTCCGAGCGGCGGGGCCGGCGCGTCGCCCTGAAGCTGCACCCCTCCAACCTCCTGCTGGACCCCGAGATCGTCGAGGCCGCCCAGCGGCGGGCCCAGCCCGGCGGCCCCGTGTCGCTCGTCACCGGCAACATCCATCGCCTGATCGCCGCCGCCCGCGGGGTCTTCGTGGTCAACTCGAGCACCGGCTTCGAGAGCCTGCTCCACGGCAAGCCGGTCGCCACCTTCGGCCGGTGCGACTACCAGTGGGCCACCTTTCCCGCCCAGGTCTCGGACCTCGACGCGGCCGCCCGGTACGTCGACGGCTACTCGGACGCCCAGCGGCGGGAGGCTTTTCGCTTCGTCTACTTCTACCACCAGCACCACGCCTACGACGTGAGCGACCCGTTCCTTGCCAGCTCGAAGCGGCGGCTGAAGGCGTACCTCAGCCAGGCCGTGAACGGGTAGCCGCCGTGGACGTGATCCAGGGCCACTACGGCCGGCCCGAGGTGGTCGCGGCCTATGCCCGGCAGACGGACCTGCAGCCCGGCGAGGCGGCCCTCCTCTCCCACCTGGAAAGCGCCATCCGGGGCAAGGACGTGCTCGACCTCGGCGTGGGCGCGGGCCGCACGGCGGCGCACCTGGCCCCCATGGCAGGCCGCTACGTCGGGGTGGATTACTCGCCGGGCATGCTCGAAGAGTGCCGGCGCCGGTATCCCGGGCTCGACCTGCGGCACTGCGACGCCCGGGACCTCGGCGTCTTCGCGGACGCCAGCTTCGACTTCGTCCTGTTCTCCTTCAACGGCATCGACGACGTCGATCTCAAGGACCGGCTGAAAATCCTCGCCGAAGTGCGCCGGGTGCTGCGCCCGAGCGGGGTCTTCGCCTTCTCCGCCCACAACCTGGAGGCGAAGCGCCGGTCGGCGTTCGAGCGCAACGGCCGTCCGCTCGGAAGGTACATCACCGGCATCCTCAACCATCTGCGGATGAAGCGGCACGAACGCCATGGGGAAAGCTGGGCCGTCCTCAACGACCAGTCGCACAACTTCCGTCTGCTGACCTACTACGTCACCCGCGAGCGGCAGACGGCTCAGCTCCTCGAAGCCGGCTTCACGGGGATCGAGACGTTCGGCGACCGGACGGACGGCTGGCTCTACTACGCCGCCCGCAAGCCGAGTTGACCGGCCAGGTCGAGCACCTCGGCGAGCCAGCCCTCCAGGGTCCAGCGGGCCACCTGGGCGGCGATTTCGAGCCGCCGCTCGAACGTCTCCTCGCGGGTGCGCCGGAGATCCTCCAGGTGGGCAGTGATCCCGGCCGGGTCCTCCGCCAGGCGAACCGCGGCCCCCTCCAGAAAGGGAGCCCAGCCGACCGGTGTCGAGACCACCGACACGCCGCTCGCCAACGCTTCGAACAGGGGGAGCGGCCCGGCCTCGGTAGTGCCCGTGATCACCACGCAGTCGAGGTCCCGGTAGACGCACGGGTACTCGGAGATGGGATGCGTCTCGCGGCTATGGAGGTCGCAGACCACGCCGCCGGCCCGCAGCGTCCCGGCTGCCTCTTCAAGTCCCTCGCCCAGCAGGACGGCGCGGACGGGCCCTCCTAATCCCAGGACCGCCTCGACGAACCAGGGCAATCTCTTTCGTGGATGATTGCGCCCCACCCAGCCGACGGAGAACCCGTTGGACAACCTCTCACGGGGACGGAAGATCGACAGGGCGCCGAGCGGGCGCTCCAGGATCCGCCTCCCCTCCAGGGGCACCCCCGAAGCGACAAGGATCCGGCGCTGCCCGGGATGGCAGAGCACCAGCGCGCCCGCCTCCCGCACCGCGCCCCGCGAACCGCCCGGCTGGTACATCCCCTCTTCGTCAAACAGGTCGTGCAGGCAGACGGCCGTGCGGCCAAGGTCCGGAGAGGCGCAGGCCTCCCGGGTGCGCAGGGCCACCCAGGCTCCGGCCTCCCGGAGGGGGCGCTCGGAGGCGACGACGCCATCCCGCTGCCCGAAATGCCGCTTCAG
>CAXTNS010000614.1:0-2078 GCA_964245465.1 uncultured Thermoanaerobaculia bacterium | reverse complement strand
GTCCATTCCAAGGTACCCAGGAGGCGGACGCCGTCCGCCCAGCGGGCCTTGTACGGCTCGGCGCCCCGCAGGAGGTCGAGCTCGTCGAGCCCTTCGGCGCAGGCGGTCTCGACTTCCGCCTTGAGCAGGAGCTTGACGGGCGACAGCGCCGCGGCCCACCAGGGGAAGCCGCCGTTCCAACTGCACAGGCTGCGCGGCCCCACCATGCACAGGTCGAGGCCTGCCAGTCCGTCTCTCGTCCACAGGCCGAAGGCCCGCAGCCGCCGCTCGGCGAAGAGATCCGGCAGCGCGCTCTTCACGAAGCTCCGGTCCCACGGAGCGCGCACGAAGCGGCTGCGGTCGCCGAAGCGCTGGCGCTGGAAGGCGAGAAAGACCCGCACCAGCTCTTCGGGCGCAAAGGTCTCGGGCGTCAGCTCCCGCACCACGCCGCCGTCGCGGGCCGCTCGTCTCACCGACCTCCCGAGATCGTGCCGGAAACTGCGGCTCCGCGCCTCCAGGTACTCCGTCCAACTCCCGGGGAGAGGCGCGTAGGGGCAGACCTGGCGCGGATCGAGATCGAGGGCCCCTGCCGCCCGGGCCAGGTTCGAGTCGCTCCGGAGCCGGCGCAGCAGGAGCGAGTCGTACCCCAGGTCTTTCGACAGGGCGAACGCCAGCAGGGCCTGGGCGGCCGGCAGGTCGTCGGCCATGGCCACGAGGTCGTTGTAGTCCGCAAGGTCGCTGGCGAATGTGGCCTGCCGGCTCTCCTCATCCACGGCCAGGGGGAGGACGCCCGCCAGTTGCTCATCCCGCCGGACCATCAACAGGCGGGGCGAGAGGTAGAGATTGTTCTCGCAGGCGGCCAGGAACCATGTCGGGGAGCTGAACGCCCGGTTGCAGGGTGAGGCTTCGAGGAGCTGGTCCCACTCCGTGGCCATCGAAGCGACCTCGTCAAGGTCGTCCACGAGGAGGCAGTGCAGGTCCATGGTGCTTGCGCGATCTATAATCACCCTACCATAGGGGGATCGGGGGATCGATGGAACGGACGCGAAAGCTGGCTCCCCAACAGGTCGAGAGCTACCGGCGGGATGGTATCCTCTTCCCCGTCCCCGTCCTGACGCCCGGCGAGGTCGCCGATTTCCGCGCCGCCTTGGAGGACCTGGAACGCCGGCTCGGCGGCAAGCCCGCCCCGTGGCAGATGGCGCAGCCGCAGCTCCACTTCCGGTGGGCCTACGACCTCGCCACCCATCCGGCCGTCCTGGACGCGATCGAGGACGTCCTCGGGCCGAACATCCTGATCCACTCCGCGTCGATCTTCAGCAAGCATCCTCACACGCCGGACTACGTCTCCTGGCATCAGGACGGCTACTACTGGGAGCTCGACGAGCCGCGCCTGGCATCGGCCTGGATCGCCCTCACCGACAGCACGCCCGAGAACGGCTGCATGCGGGTGGTGCCCGGATCCCACGCGCACCGGCGGCTCCCTCACACCAGTTCCCCCGGCGCCAAGGACAACCTCCTGGCCATCGGTCTCGAAGTGGCGGTCGAGGTGGCGGAGAGCGAAGCCCTGGACGTGGTGCTGCGGCCCGGCGAGATGTCTCTCCACCACGTCAACATCGTCCACGGCTCCAACCCGAACCGGTCGGACGGCAAGCGCATCGGCTTCGCCGTCCGCTACGTGGCTCCCGAGGTGCGGCAGACGCTGGCCCATCACGAGGTGCTGCTCGCCCGCGGCCGGGACGACCACGGCCACTACCGCGTGCTGCCGGACCCGCCCGCCTACACCCTGGAAGAGGGGATCGCGGCCCAGGCGGAGTTCTCCCGCCAGCGGATCAAGGCCCGGCTTGGAGACCCGGGCTCTTCTCCGCCCAGTTCGTAGCCCCGCGCTCCGCCTGGCGCACGAGGGGAAGGACCTCGCGTCCGAACCGGACCATCTCCTCCGTGCTGGACCACGCCGACAGGATGAACTGCGAGACCCCCGCCCGGCCGTATTCGAGCAGGGAGGCCGCCACGTCCGCGGGCGTGCCCACCAGGGCCAGGGAGGTGGCCCCGTAGAAGGGCACGGCGCCGGCCCAGAGATGCGGCGCCAGCCATTCCTTCTC
>CAXTNS010000613.1:1834-4280 GCA_964245465.1 uncultured Thermoanaerobaculia bacterium | reverse complement strand
CCCCCGCCCAGCTTCCCCCTCCTGCCGGTCCCGGCGACCGGGTGGGCGTCGCCGCCCTCTCCGGCCCCGTCGCCCCGGCGCGGCTGGAGGCGGGTCTCGCGGCCCTGCGCCGCCTCGGCTTCGAGCCGGTGGTGGCCCCCAACGTCCTCTCCCGTCACGGCCTGTCCGCGCTGTTCGCGGGTACTGACGCCGAGCGCCTCGACGGATTCCACCGGCTGGCGGCCGACCCCAGCCTCTCCGCCATCTTCTTCGCTCGCGGCGGCCATGGCCTGCTGCGGCTGCTCCCGGCGATCGACTGGGACCTCCTGCGCCGCCATCCCCGGGCGTATGTCGGGTACTCGGAACTGACGCCGTTCCTCCTGGAAGTCGTCCGCCGGCTGGGGCTGGTCGCTTTCCATGGCTCCATGGTGGGGGCTCTCTCTGGACGGTACCCTGCGGAACAACCGTTCTCGCGCTGGCTGCGCGAGCCGGCATCTGGAGAGGCAAGGGGAGTGCTTCTCGGCGGCTGCCTCTCCCTGCTCACCGCCACGCTGGGCACGCCGTTCGCCCCCCAACTCGAAGGGGCTCTGGTCTTCTGGGAGGATCTCAACGAGCCCCCCTACAAGGTGGACCGTATGTTGACCCACCTGGGGCTGTCGGGTAATCTCGACTCCATCGCGGGCATGATCGTCGGCCAGATCGGGAACGGCCAGGAGGGTGGTTCTCTGGACTGGCCCGCGTTGATCGGTGAGAGCGTCGCGGGTTTTTCCTGGCCTTTGGCGTGGGGACTCCCGGGCGGGCATTTCGCCCCCAACTGGACGCTCCCGCTGGGGCTGTCCGCGCGGCTGGACGGCGAGAGCCTCCGGCTGGTGCTCGGTGAAGGATAGAATTTTTTCATGGCCAATCCAGTGTTCAAGACCACCAGCGGCCCCGGCGGGCCAGGTACAGCGGTCCCCGGCGCGGACAGGAAGGGCTACGCGCTGGAGCTCAAGACCGGGGAGTACATCTTCCGCGAGGGCGAGCTGGGAACGGAGATGTACATCATCAACGAGGGCAAGGTGGAGATCCTGAACCAGGTGGGCGACGAGGAGCAGGTGCTCGCCATCCTGGAGAAGGGGGACTTCTTCGGCGAGATGTCCGTGCTGGAAGACCTGCCGCGCGCGGCCTCGGCCCGGGCCGCGACCGACGTCCGCCTGCTCCAGATCAACGGCTCGACCTTCGACCAGCTCCTCCGGGGGAACCCCGAGATCGCCGTGCGCATGATGCGCAAGCTTTCCCGCCGGCTGCGCGACGCGGACGAGATGCTGAAGTCCGTCATGGGCACCAAGGCCACCTCCCGCGAGCTGCCCCGGCCCGTGGTCCAGGCGGCGGCGGAGGGGCCGGAGCGGCTGGTGCATGCCCCCTCCGGCATGGAGTTCCACCTGTCGAACGGCTCGGAGACCACCATCGGCCGCAAGGATCCGGTGACCGGCATCTATCCCGACATCGATCTGACGCCGGTCGACAACCAGCGCTCGGTCAGCCGCCGCCACTCCAAGATCTACCGCCGGGGGAGCAAGTACTTCTTCGGCGAGGAGATCGGCACCATGAACAGCACGTTCCTGAACGGCAAGCGGCTGGATACGGGCATCCCCGCGGAGATCCGCACGGGCGACGAGCTGCGTTGCGGCGTGGTGGTCCTCCGCTTCGAGGCTTCCTAGGACGCTGGACCTCGGCGATCCCCTTCGGTCCATTCGCGGTGTGAGCCCGGCGCGCGCCCGGTCCCTGGGTGAGGCCGGCTTCCACACGGTCCGCGATCTGCTCTTCCACATCCCCAGCCGCTATGAGGACCGTCGCCAGGCGTGGCCCGTTGCCGATGCCGCCGCCGGAGGCTCGTTCACGTTCCAGGGCCGGCTCTCGGGGCTGCGCCGTATCCATACGCGGCGGCGCGGCATGAGCCTCGTCCGCGCCGTGCTGGAGGACGGGACCGGCAAGCTGCCCGTGGTCTGGTTCAACCGTCCCTATCTGGTGAACCAGGTGACGGCGGAAGACGAGTACGTGCTCCACGGGACGGTCCGTCAGGGGAAGGGTGGATTGGAATTGCTGAATCCCTCGTGCGAGTGGGCCGGAGCGATGGAAGACGCGGGAGGGATCGTGCCGGTTTATCCACCTGCGGGGAGAGCAGGGCCGGCCGCCATGAGGCAGATCCTGAACGACGCTCTGGGTCAGGTGGATCTCTCCTCGATCCCCGAGAACCTGCCGGAGGAGCTGCTGGAACGGTACAACCTGCCCAGCCTGGCCGACTCCCTTCAAGTCCTTCATCGTCCAGCGGACAACACCGATCTTGAAGCGTTGAACGGACGGCGAAGTTCCTGGCACCTGCGGCTCCTCTACGGCGAGCTCTTCGAATTGCAGCTCACGCTGGCCCTGCTGCGCGAGAGAGCGAAGGGGGAGAGGAGGACGCAGATATACCGGATCGACCGGGGTG
>CAXTNS010000613.1:0-1824 GCA_964245465.1 uncultured Thermoanaerobaculia bacterium | reverse complement strand
GAGCGAGCTCCTCCAGCTCATCAACCCGGAGCGGGAGGACCGGGAGCGGGAGATCATCACCCAGCTCTCGGAGTCGGCCCGGCAGCTCGCCCGGCTGGTCGCCACCATGCTCCGCCTGCTCCAGGGGGACGTGGGGAGCGGCAAGACGATCGTGGCCGCCCTGGCCCTCGCGGCCGCTGTGGAGAGCGGCTACCAGGGCGCCTTCATGGCTCCCACCGAGCTGCTGGCCGAGCAGCACTACGCGAACCTCGTACGTCTGCTGGGGGATCGTTACCCCGTGGCCCTCCTGACGGGGAGCGCCGCCGACGCGGACCGCCTGCGGTCCGGGTTGGCGGCGGGAGAATTGCGGCTGGTGGTGGGCACCCACGCCCTGATTCAGGAGACCGTAGAATTCGCGCGTCTGGGATTGGCCGTGATCGACGAGCAGCACCGCTTCGGCGTGGAGCAGAGGGCCTTGCTGCGGAGCAAGGGAGACCGGCCGGACCTGCTGGTGATGACGGCCACCCCGATCCCCCGATCCCTTGCTTTGACGGCCTACGGCGACCTGCCCGTTTCCACCCTGGACGAGATGCCCCCCGGCCGTTCGCCCGTCTTGACTGAGGTCGTGCCGGCCCAGGGGCGGCAGGCCGTCTACGGACGCCTGCGCGAGGCTCTGGAAGGGGGAGCGCGGGCCTACGTGGTGGCACCCTTGATCGAAGAGAGCGGCCAGATCGCCGCCGCCTCGCTGGCCGAGGTGGAAGAGAGAGTGAGAGAGGAGCTCGCCGGATTCCCCATGGCCGTCCTGCACGGCCGCATTCCGGCCACAGAGAGGGAACGTACCATGCGGGCCTTTGCCTGGGGGGAAATCCGCGTTCTGGTGGCGACGACCGTAATCGAGGTGGGAGTCGACGTGCCCGAGGCAACCTGGATGGTGATCGAGAGCGCCGAGCGCTTCGGCCTGGCCCAACTCCACCAGCTCCGCGGCCGGGTGGGACGCGGGGCTGGTCAGGCAACTTGCGTCGCGATCCACGGCCGGCTCTCCGAGACGGCGAAGCGCCGGCTGGAGGTTTTCGCTTCGACCCTCGACGGCTTCGAGATCGCCGAGGCGGATCTCGCCCTCCGCGGCCCGGGCGACCTCCTGGGGACCCGCCAGGCGGGGCTCCCTTCGCTCCGCGTGGCCCGCCTGCCGAAAGACTGGGACTGGCTGTTGCGCGCCCGCGACGACGTCCAGGAGATGCTCGGCCGGTTGGACGGGCCGGCCCTGAAGGCGCTGGAGGAGAGGGTGACGGCATGCGCGTCCTTCTGATCGCCAACACCCTGCCGCCGCGGGACGTTTCCGGGGTCGGTGAACAGGTGCTACAGTTGGCCGCCGGCCTGCGCGAGCACGGGGATGAGGTGAAGGTGCTGGGCCGCGGTCCGGAAGGCGCCGCGGGTCTGAAGGTGCTCTTTCCCCTGACGGTCGTGCCGGCGGTGTGGCGGGCGGTCCGCCGCTTCCGTCCCGACGTGGTGCAGGTGCACGAGTCGGACGGCGCGCTGGCCGCCCTGGCCGTGAAGGTCCTGGGAAAGCTCGTCGAGCCTCGCCCCCTTCTGGTCGCTCTGCTCCAGGTGAGCTACGTCGAGGAGCTGAAGGCCGTGCGGCCTTTGGTCGATCTCAGGGGGGACGGAAGGGTGCTGGGCCGGCCGGGAGGCGTCGAGCGCCGGTTCCGCTGGCTCAAGGCGCCTCTCCAGATCCTCCTGGGTCAGGTGACGGCCCGGGTGGCCGATCGGGTTCTGGCACCCAGCGCGGCCACCGCCGCCGAGATCCGCCGCGACTACCGGGTGGACGAGGTGGGGGTGGTCCCCAAC
>CAXTNS010000612.1:0-4287 GCA_964245465.1 uncultured Thermoanaerobaculia bacterium | reverse complement strand
GGGCGAACCAGGTGAAAGGGTGGGGCGGCGGCTCGGCTGCTCTGACTACGTACTCGGCGCCGGGCACGGTCTATTACAAGCAAACGGCGGACACCTACGGTGCGCTGCTGGTCGACGCGGGCCGCGCAGGGTCCGACACGGTGGCCACGACCGTCCTGCCGTCGATCGGCAAGGGCATCGTGGGTGCGGTGACGGTCCAGGGAAGCGACGCGTGGATCGAGCCCCAGGATCCCGCCCGCAAGTTCGACCTGGGTGTGGTGGGGATGTGGGTGCGCGTCAACGGCACGGACTACCCGGTGACGGCTCAGAGCGACGACCGTCGCCGGTTGCTCCTCTCCGGCGCCGCGGGCGCCGTGTCGGTGGGGCAGAGCTACCTCGGCATCTACAAGTTCGACGCCCTGACGGTGAAGGGCCGGGCCGTGCTCCAACTCCAGGACGGCACCGTGATCGGCACCTCGATGGTCGCGACCGGCTCGACCCTGACCCTGTACGACCTCACGCCGCCCGTGGTCACGGTGACCCAGCCGGCTGCGGGCACCGAGTACACGCCGGGCCAGACCATCGCCGTCACGGCGACGGTGACCGACGACCGGGGCGTTTCCTCCGTGACCTTCCGCCTGGGCGACCAGAGCTTCGTGGACACGGCCGCGCCCTACCAGTGGTCCGTGGCCGCTCCGGCGGTCGAGACCGAGGGCGACGTGCCGATCGTGGTCGAGGCGGTGGACACCAATGACAACCACACCATCGTCAACCACTCGATCCACCTGCGTCCGCTGGCTCCGGGCGCCGCTCCCGCGGTGGCCTTTGCCTGCCCCACGCCGGGTGCGATCCTGGCACCGGGCACGGGGATCGACCTCACCGTGGCGGCCAGCCACGACAACGGCATCGAGCGGGTGGAGTTCCTCTCTGGCACGACCGTACTGTCGACGGACTTCACGGCGCCGTTCACCTACCGCTTCACGGCGCCGGCCGGTGCCACGGAAGGCCAGGTCTTGACGGTGACGGCCCGGGCCAAGAGCTTCGCCAACACCACGGCCGATGCGAACCTCGACCTCCGAATCGTCCAAGGCACCGTGCTTACGGCGGATCGCTCCGTGACGGCGGCGGACACCAGCCTGGACAACGCCTCGGTGATCGTGGCCGGCGGCACGCTCACGGTGGCCGGGCCGCACACCTTCCGCGACCTGGTGGTGCTCGACGGCGCCAAGGTCACCCATCCGGAGATCACCTCGACGGTGGAGTCGAAGCTCGGCCTGACCGTCCAGCGCGACGTCTACGTGGCCTGCGGCGGCTCGATCGACGTCACGGGCCGCGGCTTCCTGGGCAGCTCGTCGTCCTCGGCGCGGGCCTACGGCTTCGGCAACGCCACCACGGAAGGCGCCGATCCGGGCGTGGGCGGCAGCTACGGTGGACGGGGTGGCCAGTTCAACGGCTCGGGCCCCGTCTACGGCAGCTTCTACGATCCGCGCGACTCCGGAGCCGGTGGTGGCTACAGCGGCGCCAAGGGCCGCGACGGCGGCGGCGTCGTTCGCGTCACGGCGATCGGCAACGCCGTGATCGACGGCACCGTGCTGGCCAACGGCGAAACCGGCACCTCCGGCTCCGGCGGCGCGGGCGGCTCGATCCGCATCAACGCGGCGGCGATTCGCGGCGCGGGCTCCCTCCAGGCCTCGGGCAGCGTGGGCGCGAGCGGCACGGCGGGTGGTGGTGGCGGCGGCCGCATCGCCCTCTACGCGGCGACGATCAACGCCGGCCTCGCGGGCCGCACGGTGGCCGCGGGCGCCAAGACCACCTCGACCGATCCCCTGACCTGGGGTGCCGCGGGCACGGTGTTCCTGAAGCCCGACGCCCAGGCCCTGGGCGACTTGATTCTGGACAACGCGGGCACGGCCTCGTCGCAGTACACCGAGCTGCTCACAGTGGGACGCGGCGTGATCGACGCCGTGTCGGCCAGTGGCTTCACGGACAACGAGGCCGACTTCCGCTCCTTCCTGGGTGCGGCCGAGGTGGCCTTCAACGGCAACCTGAGCACGCTCTACACGATTACTGGCCACAGCCACCACGGCACGAGCCTGACGCTCAACGTGCCCACGCCGCCGCTTTCGGACTCGGTGCATGTGGGCGACACCTACCAGGGTGTCTACCGGTTCAACAGCGTCACGGTGAGGAACGGCGCGCGCGGCATCGCCCTCGACCGGGTCATCTCCGGCAACACGCCAGGGACCGGCTGGACGGAGAGCTATGTACCGACGATCCAGATCACCAGTCCGTCGGCGGGAGCCACGTACACGGCGGGCACCAACTTCACCATCACGGCCGCACCGCAGGACGTCCTGGGCATCAAGAACGTCACCTTCCAGTACACCGGCCAGACCTACGTCGACACCACGGCTCCCTACAGTTGGGCGGTGACGGCACCGGCCGTGACGGCGGCCGCGAGCCTGGAGATCACGGCTCAGGCCACGGACCTCTCCGGCAACCGTTTTGGCGCGGCTCGAACGGTTCAGGTCCAGCCCACGGTCGATCCCAACGCCCCGGTCGTGACCCTCACGGGCTGCCCCTTGAACGGTGATGCCGTGACCCCCGGGGCGGCGCTGACGCTTCCGTTCGCGATCACGGACGACCAGTCCATCCAGAGCTACTCGCTGGTGGTGGACGGCACGACGGTGCAGACGGTCGCCGCCAACGCACCCTCGGTGTCGGCGAGCTTTGCCTGGACGCCATCTTCGGGCGCCGCCGCGGGCACCGTGTTCAACGTGCGGATCGAAGCCCGGGACTTCGGCGGCGGAGTGGGCTTCGCGGCGCTCACCTTCACGGTACCCACTACGACGCCGCTCACCGGCACGCAGAACCTCACCTCGGCGAGAAACGGCCAGGCGGTGTATCTGGGGGCCGGCACATTCACGGTAACGGAGCCTGTCAGCCTGGCTTCGCTGACCTTGATGAACGGCGCCAAGGTGGTGGGCCTCTCCGGCCAGACCTTGAAGCTCACGGTCACGGGTGGAGCGCGGGTGCAGTGCGGCGGCCTGTTCGACCTGAGCAATCTCGGCTACGCCGGTGGCACGACCAGCAACTCGCCGGGCGGTGCACCCGCGGGGATCGCGGCCTCAGTCATCGATGCTGGTGGCAGCCACGGCGGCGTGGGCCAGGTGGGGGAGCTGACCGGTCCGGCGGGTGACACCTTCGACAGCGTCTACGAGCCTCAATTGGGCGGCGGCGGCGGCTCCCTGCGCTACGCGTCCTCCGGACGACGGGGCGGCAACGGCGGTGGCTCGCTGGTGCTCTCGGCGGACAGCCTGGTGCTCAACGGCGAGATCCGTTCGCAGGGCGAGAAGCGTCAGGTGGACGGCTCGTCGGATTCGAGCGGTGCCGGTGGCAGCGTGCTCATCACGGCCAACACCTTGAGCGGAATCGGGCTGATCGATACGTCGGGTGCCGATTACCGGGCCTGGAACGCCTGGGGCGGTAGCGGTGGTGGCGGCCGGGTAGCCCTGTATGTGACGACTTTCAGCGGGTTCGATCCGTTGGCGCAGGTGAAGGCGCGAGGTGGAGCGCTCTTCAACGGCAGCACCCTGGTGCGCTACGCGGGTCCCGGCACGGTCTACGTCAAGCAGCCCAGCCAGACCTATGGCCAGTTGATTGTCGACAGTGGCGAGGACTCGTCCGGGATCGACCGGGTGGGTCTCCAGACGCCGCTGCCCACGTTGGGCACGGACGCGGTGGCCGCTTTCGAAGCCTCTGGAGCGGACGCCTGGGTGAGCGCGACGGCGCCATTCAAGATTTCCTGGGTGGGAGCCTGGATGTCATTGAAGAACTCGGTGGGTACCTCCTTGGGCACGTTCCGGGTGGTCCGCCTGGACTCTTCTGGACGAGCGCTCTTGGCCGGTGCGGCGAGCGTGACGGGAGCGGCTACATACAAGGGCCAGTACCGGTTCGACCGGGTGGATCTGAAGAATGGCGCGGGCCTTTCCGCGGTCGACGAACTGGTGGTGGGGGATGCCTTCGCCGACGGTGCCACGCGTCTGCCGAAGCTGTTTACGGCCGCGAGCTTGACGCTCAAGGCGGGCGCGGTGGCGACGCCGGCCGTGGGTGGAGAGGTGCGAGGCACGGTGACGGGCCGGCTGACGATCGAAGCCGGAGCCCGTCTCGACGTGAGCAATCTGGGCTATGCGGGCGGCGTGACCGCCAACTCGCCGGGTGGCTCGCCGTCTTGGGTGACGGGCTCGGCGATTGACGCTGGCGGCAGCCACGGCGGCGTAGCGCAGGTGGGCGAGCTCACGGGTCCTG
>CAXTNS010000611.1:0-4294 GCA_964245465.1 uncultured Thermoanaerobaculia bacterium | reverse complement strand
GCAGTAGGCCGGGTTCGCGTCCACGACCGTCAGCTCGAGGTCCAGCAGCACCAGGGTCCCGGCGGCACGCTGGACGAGCACACGCTCTCTGCGCCGGAGACGGCTCTCCGGTCCGATCATCGGTCCCTCCAGGGCGGCACCCCCCGCAAGGCAAAGAAAACCGGCGGGGCTCCAAAAAGGGAGCCCGCCGGCAAAGTTTCACGTGGCGCGGCTTGTCAAAAACTGAACCGCGTGACCCGCCGCAGTAGGCCCAGGCGCCGCAGGGACGGCTTCTTGTACGCCTTCTTGACCATAAGAGCTCCTCTTCGTTGAAAGGCGCCCGGTGTACGTCTTCCGGGAGATACACCGGACGTTTAATTCAAAATCCGTGCCGTCTCAGTGCCGCGCTCTCTTGTTGATGCCGTCCCACACGATCAGCTCCGCCCAGCTCGCTCTCGGACCGCGGCCCAGCACGCTGATCGTGTTCCTCTCGAACGTCATGAGATGCGAGATGTCGACCGTCCGCTCCTCGCCGCTCCTCAGGCCGGTGATCCGGAACTTGATGCCGTTGACCCGGAGCTCGACCCGGGCGAGACCCGGCCTGCCGTTGCGGATGGTGACCTTGTTCTCCTGCCTCGGCACGTCGGCGAAGACGTCCTTGACCGGGATTCCGGAGCCGCGCGCGAGGAGCAGGTGGATCGGGTCACAGACCGCCACGTTGCCAGCGCCGTCCGTGGCGATGATCTCGATGCGCGCGCTCTGGCCCTGGATGATTTTGGTGGAGGTGACCGTCACCGGGTCGGTCGTGCCCGGGATGAAGGGCGGCACCACCGTGTTGGCGTTCTCCGACCGGGTCACGACGATGGAGACCAGGCCCGAGCCGGTGTCCTGGAACGTGGTCGTGGCCACGGCCGGTGGACCGGAGAACACGGTCGTCGGGCAGGTCGGCGGCGCCGGCGGGAGCTCCTGGATGTCACCCCCCGGCAGCGGGACCCTGAGGGCGGCCATCTCCCACAACAGGGAGTCGGGGTTCTGGCCCGCCGGGACCGAGTTCATCTGCACGATGGTATTGTTGACGTTGGCCGGGATGTTGATCGTGTACTCATCCGTGGTCCACTGATTCCCGTCCGGCACGTTGTCGAGGACGTTGAAGAGGGTCGGGTTGTTGCTGACCGTGGTCTCGTCCGGCCGGCTGGCCTCGCCATCCCCGGCGAAGAGCCAGAGCTGCGCCGTACGGGCCGCGTCGGTCGCCCCGTGGCCGAAGGTGACCGGGCTGGTCACACGCGTCTCGCCAGGCGTCGGATCGTCGCCGTAGGCGAAGTCCAGGTTGTCCCACACGATCACACGGTAGAAGGTCGAATTGGAGGCATCGGTGTAGGCCACGAACAGGCCCACGCCGTCAAGGCGCCACAGATCGTTCTTCTGATTGCCATCCTCGAACGTCTGGGCACCGGTGCCCGAGATCAGCGAGGTCACATCGGCGAAGTAGCCGATGTTCAGGATGGGGCCGCCGCCTGACGCGGGCTGGCTCTCGGTGCCGATGACAGTGCCCGTGATGGGCGTGCCGTTGAAGACCATCTGCTGGTCCTTGTACGGCTGAGTGAAGGTGCAGGTGGTGCCGTTGAAGTTACAGGGACGCTCGCGGCCAGCCCAATAGAGCAGGGCGAAGCGCACCGTGCCCCCGATGTTGACGTTCAGATTCACCGGGGTGGTGTGGTCCCAGTTGACGAGTCCTTCGCCGTCCTCGGTGACGGTGAGGCCGGCCTCTTGCAGGTCGATGAAGGGCGCCAGGGCGGTGGCACGGCCGGCCGCCGGCAGGATGAGCAGGCCGGCAAGCAGGATGAAGAGGAATCGCCGATGGAATTTCATGGAAGAATTCTCCTTTTTAAAGTCAGTTTTCCAATCGGTATGAGCAACATCTACACGTATTTCTGAGGACCGTTGGAGGCCATTTACCGATTACGGAGCCCGGCTGAAGGGAAGAGGAGAAAACTGGGAAGTGCCCGGAATCATCTTCTGCCCCCGTTGAACTCGTGCGTCCAGTTGAGGGCTCTTCGGCGACCGGGCGATCTCTACAAAAAGGCGGGAGACCCCTGGCTTTGCGGCCCCGCCTCACGGCGGGTGTGCCTTGAATCCAAGCCGGTCAGGAAGGTGTAGCAAGGATCAGGCCAGGTTCCCGGCACCGGAAGTGCGGCGCGCTCTCCCCCGGAAGCTGCAAGAAGCTCAAAAGCTCTTTCGAAGACTTCTATAAAAATTCTGCGCGAGGCTGCGTAAATCTTGGCTATTGGACCTTCTAAATACCCATGGGGACTGACACTTCGAGCTTGACACGCCTCTTGCACAGGCATACCCTGACGTAGACGTAAAATCGAAGAATCGTGCGCCCGATCCGCGGAGGCCCATGCAGAGGATGCCCTCGAAACACCAGAGCACGGCCGAGGCGTCCTCGAAGCGGCTCTACGAGCGGCCACGGATCCTTTCCCGCGAAACTCTGGAAGCCGTGGCGGCCGTCTGCGCTCCTCCCCCCGCCAAAGGCAATCCCGGAGCCTGTCCCCAGGGACCCATCTCGTCGTAGAAAGTCCTCTGTCAAGCTCGGGCTGACTCAGCCTGACAGACGATGGTGATCTGTCAGCACTGTCTGAAATCAACAGTGCGTAGGGGCGGCCCACGTGGCCGTCCCGTCCCAGGGCGGCCACGGGGGGCCGCCCCTACGGTACGATCGGCAGGAGCGGCCTCTTCTTCTCCTCCGCGATCACCTGCCCCAGCAGCTCCCGGCGCTGCCGGGCCACGCCATAGACCTCCAGAGGGCTTCCCGTATGGGCCGCGGCCGAGCCGGGGCAGAAGCTGAGGAGATGGCTGTCCGGACCCTGGGCGGCCATCTCTTCCTTGATCCGCACCGTGAGACCGCGAACCGCCGCGAGGCCCGCCGAGCCCTGCCAGATCTCGCGGATGCCCTGGTGCCGGAGGTTCCCCACGGGCCGGCGCCACTGCACGCAGGGGTAGACGTTGCCGTAAGGATCGACCGCGATGCCGGAGGAGCCGGCGCCGCAGTGCTTGCCCACGGGAACCGGCACGGTGCCGTCGTCGCCGCCCCGGGCGACCTCCATCCCTGCCCCTCCCGCGGACGTCCGGGCCCGCTCGACCTGCAGGCGGAAGAGGCGGAGCATGCCCTCGCGGCTGGCGGCCACCTGGAGGGGCTCGCGGCCGCCGTCGTCGCGCGACGTGCCCTCGGGGTCGACCTGGCGGGACCGGCCCAGGGAGTCGGCCAGGGCGAACATCTCCGCGATCTCCCCTTCGTTCCAGGCGGTGAGCGTGCTGTTGAGCTTCACCCGCAGCCCCAGGCCTCTCATCTCGGCCAGGTTGGCCAGCAGGCGGTCGAAGCTGCCCGGGACGCGGGTCTGGCGGTCGTGGGTGGCGGCGGTCGCGCCGTGCAGGCTGATTTCCACCAGGAAGGGATCGACCTCGTCACGGACGCGGCGGGCCAGCTCGCCCCGCAAGGCGTGGCCGTTCGACTTGATCCGCACCACGAACCCCAGCTCGCGGGCCCGGGCACCCAGCGCCAGGAAGTCGGGATGGGCGAGCGGCTCGCCTCCCGAGAGCGTCAGGTTCAGCACCTGCATCTCCCGGAGGCCGTCGAAAAAACGGAAGTATTGCTCTTTCGACAGGGGCTCGCCTCGCAGGCCCAGGTCGTTGTAGCAGAAGAAGCAGTCGAGGTTGCAGCGGTAGGTCAGCTCGACCAGGACGGCGAACAGCAGGTTCTGCCGCCAGGCGGTGGCGATCACGCGCGCGAAGCTCACGGCTGCTCCAAAAGGCCGGCCATGCACAACTCGGCGGCGAACTCCAGGACGTCGCGCTTGAGCACCGCCGGATCCACGTCGTACTCGCGGGCGAGCTCCTCGATCCATGCCGAAACCGGGCGGTCGCCGTCCGCGAGGTCGAGCACGGAGGCGCCCACGCCGTTGAGCACCAGCACCTCGGCCACCGATTGGCGCAGCACCACGGCCTCGCCTTCGATCAGGCGGTAGCGGACGTCGGACCGCCGGCGCAGGACGGTCGAAAGGGTGATGGCGCTCATGGGGGGATGCTTTGCAGTATAGCCCAGACGTCCCCCTCCAGGGAGAACGTCAGCTCGTAGGCCGGCACCGAGCGGGCCAGGGTCTCGAGACAGGCCAGCAGGAGCTCCCGCCGCCAGGGGTCGCGGTTGACGTACGGCGCGGCGGCCACGAGGCTGGCGAGAGCGGCGGCCGGAGACAGGGGACGCAGGCCTTCCGCCGTCCCCTGGGCCAGCCGGAGCACCGCCCCCAGCGGATAGCTC
>CAXTNS010000610.1:2698-4295 GCA_964245465.1 uncultured Thermoanaerobaculia bacterium | reverse complement strand
CCGGTCCACCTTGCCGTTGGCCGTCAGAGGCATCGCGTCGAGAGACACCAGCGCCGCGGGCACCATGTAGTCCGGCAGCTTGCCCTGCAGGTAGCCGCGGAGTTGCTGCGGTGAAGGCCCCCAACCCCGCTCCGGCACGAAGTACGCGACCAGGCGCTGGTTTCCCGGCCGGTCTTCCCGGGCGGCGACCACGACCTCGCGAACGCCGGGAAACCTGGCGAGCAGCGACTCGATCTCGCCCAACTCGATGCGGAATCCCCGGATCTTGACCTGGTGGTCGAACCGGCCCAGGAACTCGAGGGTGCCGTCGGGCAGGAAGCGAGCCCGATCACCCGTCCGGTAGAGACGCGCGCCCGGCTCTCCCGACAGTCCGTCGGGGACGAACACTTCAACCGTGCGCGCCGGATCGCGCAGGTAGCCGCGCCCCACTCCCACGCCGCCGACGCAGAGCTCACCCGGGATCCCTGCCGGCAGCGGGAGGAGCTGGGGGTCCACCACGTAGAGCTGCAGGTTGCGCAGAGGCCGGCCGATGGGGACAGGCCGGTCGTCCGCCGGCGCCTGCGGGACGACGTGGTGGGTCACGTCGTCCGAGCACTCGGTGGGCCCATAGGCGTTGAGCATGGGGATGCGGGGATAGAAGCTGAGCCATCGCCGGCACAGCTCCAAGGGCAGGGCCTCGCCGGTGAGGATCAACCAGCGCAGGTCCGGCAGCGCCGGCGGGCTCGCCGTCCGGTACATGGGATGGTCGAGGAGCACGGCGAGCAGCGAGGGCACCACCTCCAGGACCGTCACCCCCTCCCGCATCACTTCCGCCAGGAGCCACGCCGGATCGTGGGCGATCTCGTCCGGGACGATATGGACCCGGCCGCCGGCCAGCAGCGTCACCAGGAACTGCCAGACCGAGATATCGAAGCTCTGGGAGGCATTCTGGACCACGACGTCGCGCTCCGTCAGGGCGAGGTCCTCGACCTTGGCCAGCAGGTGGTTGAGCATGCCCCGCGGCTCGACCATGGCCCCCTTGGGCACTCCGGTCGAGCCGGAGGTGAAGATGACGTAAGCCAGCCCCGCCAACTCCGGGCCGGGCAGCGGGCCGCCCTCTTCGGTGCCGGCGGCGAGCAGGGGCTCCACAGCGAGCGTCCGGAGACGTGACCCTGAGGGCAGCAGCGCGGCGGCCTCCGCCAGCGGGCCGCGGCTCGCGGCCCCGTGCAGCGCCAGGACCGCGCCGCTCCTTTCCAGCACCTGGGCCAGGCGCTGGGGCGGGTGATGGGGATCGAGCGGCAGGTAGACGCCTCCCACCTTGAAGATCGCGAGGAGGGCGGCCAGGAAGTCGAGCCCCCGGTCCGCCAGCAGAGGAACGATCCTCTCCGGCCCCATTCCCTCGCGGGCCAACGCCCGGGCCAGGCGCTGCGCCCGCTCGTCGAGCTCCCGATAGGTGAGCCGCTCGCCACGGCACGACGCCGCCACTGCGTCAGGGGTGCGCGCCGCCTGAGCCTCGAACAGACGGATGAACGGGAGGTCCGGCAGTCCGGCGGCCGTGTCGTTCCAGTCGAAGAGAAGCTGGCGCCGCTCCTCGACGGCAAGAAGCGGGACCTCCGAG
>CAXTNS010000610.1:0-2688 GCA_964245465.1 uncultured Thermoanaerobaculia bacterium | reverse complement strand
TTTTGTCGTCCTCCAGCAGCGCCGCCAGCAGGCCGAGGTAGTGCTGAACCGAGCGCTCGCGCTCATCGCCGGAGAAGGCGGCCTCGTTGAAGTCGAAGTCGATGCGGAAACGTCCACTCATCCGGAAGTCGCTCACCTGCAGGCCCAGCAGGTCGTTGGAGTGACCCGAGTGGACGAGGTCGAACGCCACCGGCAGGCCGCAGAGCTCCCGGAAGGCGGCCAACTGGAAGTTGATGTAGACGTCGTAGGCCGGCGAGTCCACAGGGTTGCGCACGGGGTAGTGCTGGTGCCGGGCGGTCTCCACCATCTCCCGTTGCACCTTCCCCGCCAGGGAGCGCAGCGTCTCCCCGGTGTCGATCTCGATCTGCAGAGGGCAGGTGTTCATCATCAGTCCGGCCACGTCCCGGAACCGCTCCGGACGATTGGCGAAGGAGGTCCCCACCCGCAACCGGCGCTCGCCGCTCAGGCGCTGCTGGTAGGCGCAAAGCAGGCTGGTGAAGACCACGGCGGGTGAGAACAGTCCCTGCTCGGCCGCCAGGCTCCGCACCGCCGCGCTGGTCTCAGGCGGCAGCTCGGCGGAGATGCGCGCCGTCCGCGTGGTGGAGGCGGCGTCCGGCCGGCGGTAGAAGGAATTGGCCGCCACCGGCTCCGCCAGCTTGCGCTCCCAGTAGGCCCGGGCCCGCTGATAACGCTCCGAACGGCGGTTCTCCCGCTCCGCCACCACGTACTCCTCGTAGGAGCGGAGGGCCGGAGCCTCGTGCAGCCGCCCCTGCCGCGACAGCTCGTAGAGGCCGGACAATCGGCGGGCGAAGAAAAGGAGCGAGCCGGCGTCCACAATCAAGTGGTGGGCGTTGAAGAACCAGACGAAACGCTCGGGGGCGATCCGGGCCAGGGCGGTGTCGAAGAGCCGCTCCTCGGGCCGCATCTCCCTGCGGCAGCGCTCGGCGAGCCACGTCTGGAAGGCGGCCTCGGGTTCCGGCGCGCCCGAGAAGTCGAAATACTCCAGCGGCACGGGCCGAAAGGCCTCCGTGGTGCGCCACGGGAGGCCATCGACTTCCCGCACCTGAGTGCGCAGCACGTCGCACGTCTCTACCAGCTTCTGGAACGCCGCCTCGAAGCAGGCCCGATCCAGCGCGCCGGACATCGTGAACGTGGTGGTCGCCCGGTCGAAGTAGAGCTGGACATCGGGCTGGAGCTTGGGAGCGAACCAGAAGAGGAGCTGGCCCTCGGTCAGGTTGGGCTCCCGCCAGGGGAACGCGGAGGTTTCGCGGACCGGCCCGGCCAGCGCCGGCAGGGGCCGGTCGAGGCCGGCCGCCAGATCCTCCAGGGCTTGGCGCAGGAAGGCGAGCCAGCGAGCCACCGTCGAGGCAGCGAAGAGGTCGGTGTCGAATTCACAGACCCCTCGCAGCCCACCACCGGTCTCCCAGAGGAACAGCGTCAAGTCGAGCCGCGCGACTCCGGGGTCGACGTCGATCGGCTGCACGGCGACGCCCGGAAGCTCGACCGGTTGCATCGCCGCGTCCTGCAGGGCAAAGACGACCTGCCGGACCGGCGGGCGGCTGAGGTCCCGCCGGGGCTGGAGGGCTTCCACCAGCTTTTCGAAGGGAACGTTCTGGTGGTCATAGGCCTCGAGGGCGACGGCGCGGACCCGCCGCAGCAACTCGCGCCAAGTGGGAGACCTGGAGAGATCGATCCGCAGCGGCAGGACGTTGACGAAGAAGCCGATGAGCGGTTCCGTCTCGATGCGGGTGCGGCCGGCCACCGGGCTGCCGATGATCAGGTCGTCCTGGGCCGTAATGCGGTGCAGGGCCGCCGCGAACCCCGCGAGGACCGTCATGAAGAGGGTCGCCTCCTCGGCGAGGCCGGCGCGGCGCAGGGCGGCACTCAGATCCGCCGGCAGCTCGAAGGGTTGCACCGCGCCACGGTGCGACTGCACGGGCGGACGCGGCCGGTCGGTGGGCAGCTCCAGCACCGGCAGCCCGGCCAGCCGTTCCTTCCAGTAGCCGAGCTCCTCTTCCAGGATGCCGCCGCTCAGCCACCGGCGCTGCCAGGCGGCGAAATCGACGTACTGGACGGGGAGCTCGGCCAAGGGCGAGCCCAGCCCGTCCTGGAAGGCGCGGTACAGAGCGGCGACCTCGCGCACCAGGATGCCGATCGACCAGTCGTCGCAGACGATGTGGTGCATTGTCAGCAGCAGCACGCGCGTCTCCGGGGCCAGAGCCAGCAGCGTGGCGCGGAACAGCGGTCCCGACCGCAACGCGAACGGCCGCCGCGCCTCTTCGCGCGCCAGCCGCCGGGCCTCTCCCTCGGCATCCCGGGCGGCGCTCAGGTCGACGCGGTGGAGCCTGAAGGAGCATGGTGCCGCGATCACCTGGGCCGGTAGCCCGTGGGCGGTGGTGAAGGGCGTGCGCAGCGTCTCGTGGCGGCGCACGACTTCGGCGAAGCTGCGCTCCAGCACCGACTCATCCAGCGGCCCCACGAGACGCAACGCCTGGAAGACGTTGAAGACCGGATCGTCCGGGATCAACTGGTCCATCACCCAGAGTCGCTCCTGGGCGTAGGAAGCGGCCAGCGGGCCGGAGCGGGGCAAGGGCTCGAGCGGTGGGCCCCGCCGGCGGGCCCCCCGGCCCCCCGCCCGCGTTGGCGCCAATACCGCGGCCGGGGGCGGCGGCCCCAGGGCGCGCCGCG
>CAXTNS010000609.1:1032-4303 GCA_964245465.1 uncultured Thermoanaerobaculia bacterium | reverse complement strand
ACGAGGCCGAGGGCCATCGTGATGATCAGCCATCGGCCGGCGCCGCTCCGATCGTCGCGCTCCGATGCGCGTACGGCACGGTGCATGGTGAAGCTCGAGCCGATCAGCACCGCCGTCGCCGCTGCGGTCCGGCGAAGACGATGTCGCGAGGCTCGTCGCCCACCAGGTGCGTGCGCGCGACCTGGCCGGTCGCGGCATCGTCGTCGAGCTCGACGATGCTCACGCTGTCCGAGAGATGGTTGACCACCCACACCTCGCGGTCCGTCCGGGCCGCGACGGCGACCGGCTCCACGCCCACCGGGATGGAGGCGATGCGAACGAGCCGACGCTCCCCGATGCGGAAGACCTCGAGGCGGTTGTCGGGCGTGTTGACGGCGAACAGGTGCCGCTTGTCCGGAGACATCGCGAGCGGCCGCACCTGCCCGCTCTCGAAGAGCGTGTACGAGGACGAGGCCTTTGCCGAGCTGCGGAGCAGCCTGACGCCCCCGCTATCCGCCGATGCCTCGGCAGGACCGCTCGTGCCGGGAGCGAAAGAGAGCGCCAGGGTGAGCCCGAACGCCACAAGGGCCAGGAACGACAGGATCAAGCTTCGGTAAGAGTGCTGCGGACCCATAACGATTTCCTCCTCTGTCTGGTTATGCTCACGACCGACATCGACAGATCTTTTGGATCAAGGTCCCGAATGCTTTGCCAGGTGTCGCTCCAGCCCCGGAGAGCAGCAGAGAGAAGGGTGTTCCATGGGTGGTATCGCCGTACCTCCGGGAGCGCTTGAGAGGAGGAACGCTCCCGGGGCCGGTTTCCCCTCACCTTGATGAGATAAGAAATGACCGTCCCCTCGTCCCCCCTTGCCTCTCCCGGCGCACCAGTTTTATTAGAGGTGGATTGCGCCTTCGCCTGATCCGGAGGCGCCGCTGTCCACAATCTCTGAAAGGAGCGGACGATGGCAGTGTCCAAGGCCTTGATTCGTTCAGCCGTAGCAGCCGCCCTGATCTTTGCTTCGATCGGCGGCTCGCCCCTCTTCGCCGGGGAGGTCATCCACAACGGCGTGGATCTGTGGATGACCGTCGCCGGCTTCGCCCAGACGAGCTTCGCGAACGACCCCCTGCCGGCGGGCTTCTTCTGCGAGGGCTCGCAGCCGTTTACCGGCGTCGTGAAATTCAAGGGTGCGCCCCTGGCGGTGGAGCCCGCCGGCAGCCTCGGCACCATCGACACGGTCGTGCGCCGCCTCGACGACGCCAAATTCGACGCCAAGGGGGAGGCGGTCACCCGCATCCAGCTCATGGCCCTCTCGCTGGTGAGCACGCAGCCGATCGAGACGAGCTGCGGGAAGTATGACGTTGCGGTCGGCCTGACCGGAAAGCAGCCGGTCACCACGATGCGGATCTTCCAGGCCGAGACCTCCGGCGGAACCTATTCGGCGCCGTTGGAGCTCAACGTCAAAGCCGTCTTCACGCCGGTCCAGGGCGACAAGAGCGGCCGGCGCGAGGTCACCCGCCGCATCGACCTTGGGCCCAGCACCAACTCGGTCTGGGCCTACCTCAACCTGCCGCGCTACCCGCTGGGCGTCCGGGTCGACACCAACGGTGACGGGCGGCCGGACGCGGTGCTCCCCCCCTCCTCGAACTTCCTGGCCGGCGTCTCTCCGGCCGTGCTGAAGGAAGCTCCGCCGCTCCCCCGTCTGGCCAGCGCGAGATCCGCCGATCCCATCGCCTGCCCGGCGGGCCAATGCCCCTACCGGGCCTGCCACTGCGCCGCGCCGGATACCAATCCACCGTGGAACCAGTCGGCCACCGGCTGCGCCCAGGACCACCTCCACTGCATCTGGACCTGCGCCCCAGCCGGGGGTACGGCCTCGAATGGAAGGGCCGTTTACTGCATGGCCGTTGCGACCGACACCTTCTGACGGCTTGCCAGCGGCGGTCCCCCCGGGCCGCCGCCCGCCTTCCCTGGTATAAACTGGCCCGCCCCAAGGACCTCAAGGACCCTAAAGGCCGCGCTTTCTTGGTCCTTGAGGTCCCTGGTGTCCTTGAGGTCCTTTCCTGCGGGTTGGTGCCGCGGGAGACTCGTTCCGACCCGCGACTTCCACGACGAACCGAGTGACGCCATGATGGTTCATCTCCTCGACGGCACGTATGAGCTATTCCGCCATTACTACGGCCGGCGCCGCTTTGAAAAGGACAAAATTGCGCCGTTCGGGGCCGTGACCGGCGTGCTGCACACGGTGTTGGAAATGATCGAGAAGGGGGCGACGCACCTCGGCGTGGCGACCGATCACGTCATCGAGTCCTTCCGGAACCGTCTCTGGCCCGGCTACAAGACGGCGCAGGGAGTCGAGCGCGCGCTCCTCGCGCAGTTCCACCCGCTGGAAGAGGCCCTCACCGCCATGGGCGTCAAGGTCTGGCCCATGGTCGAGCTCGAGGCGGACGACGCGCTTGCCTCCGCTGCCCGCATCGCCGCGGCCGACGAAAGAGTGCAGAAGGTCTGCATCTGGACACCGGACAAGGACCTGGCGCAGTGCGTCCGCGAGGACCGGGTGGTGCAGGTCGACCGCCGGGGGAACAAGATCCTCACGACGGCAGGAGTCCGCGAGAAGTTCGGGGTCGACCCCGTCCTGATCCCTGATTTCCTGGCTCTCGTCGGCGACGCCGCGGATGGCTATCCTGGCATTCCTGGAATCGGCCCCAAGACGGCGGCACAGCTCCTCAACCGCTACGGCATCCTCGAGAGCTTCCCTCCCGATGGTTTGCGGGACCGCGACCTGGCGCTGCGATTCAAGGACCTGGCGACGCTCCGGACCGACGCTCCCCTCTTCCGCGACGTCGAGGAGCTGCGTTGGCGCGGCCCCACCCCCCTCTTCGCCGCGTACGCGGAGCGGCTCGGAGACGCTCGCCTGCCGCAGCGCTGCCTCAGCGCCCCAGTCGCTTAGAGGGAAGTGAGGGAAACCACCCGCCTCCTTCGTTCTCCCCCCAACGACAGGAGAAATCAAGTCATGAAAAAGACCTTGAGACCCAAGAAGATTACCCTGAGCCGTGAGACCCTCCGGCTCCTGAACGATCCCAAGCAGTTGAGAGAGGTGAACGGCGGGATGCCCATAACCGCCGGGCCGGACACCTACTGCGACTGTGACGAGGACTGAGATGATTGAATCGCGCTCAGGTGCGAGCGCATGACCCGGCAGGGACTTCAAGGCCCCAAGAGCCGTGCTTCCGTGGTCCTTGAAGTCCCTGCTGTCCTTATTGTCCTTTCCCCACTCACGCCGCTTCCACCACCC
>CAXTNS010000609.1:414-1022 GCA_964245465.1 uncultured Thermoanaerobaculia bacterium | reverse complement strand
ACCCCCCGCACCTCCACCGTCGAAAACCCCTGGTGCTTGGTCACGATCACCTGCTGGGCGAGCTCGTCTCGCAACTCTTGCCATGGGATGAGGGGAAATCGACGCCCGGCACGTTTCACTTCCCATGGAGCTCCCTCTCTCGAACCTGATCCTCTCCGCCGAGCGCGACGGCCAAGCCTCCGAGGCGCTCTTCGGGGCGCTCTACCGGGAGCTCCGCGGGCTCGCCCGCCGCGAGCTGGCGCGCTCGGGTCCAGGCGCGTCGCTGGGCGCGACCAGCCTGCTCCACGAAGCCTATCTCGACATCGCGCAGCGCGAGGGGATGGCGTTCCCCGATCGTGCCCGGTTCTTCACCTATGCGGCACGGGCCATGCGCGGCCTCATCGTCGACGGCCTCCGCCGCCGCCAGGCCAGGAAGCGCGGCGGCGGCTTCGAGATCACCTCGATCGACGGCAAGGACATGGATGCGGCCTCGCCGGGTGATGCCGAAGAGATCGAACGGCTCGGCCGGGCGCTCGACGAGCTGGCCGCCGTGGAGCCGGAGATCGCGCAGGTCGTCGACCTCAAGTTCTTCTGCGGTTTCACCTTCACCGAGATCGCGAGCCTGCGCG
>CAXTNS010000609.1:0-404 GCA_964245465.1 uncultured Thermoanaerobaculia bacterium | reverse complement strand
CGGAGCCGAGAGGCAGCGGTACCTCGCCGATCTCGCGAGCGAAGATCCGGCGGTCGCCGCGGACCTCGAGCTGCTCCTGGGCGAGGAACGGGCCTTGCGCGACGAGAAGTACCTGGAGCACGACGCGCAGGATCTGCTCGCCCAGTCGTCCCTCGTGGGACAGGTCTTCGGCGCCTACAGGCTGGTGCATTTTCTCGGCGCCGGAGGGATGGGCAGCGTCTGGCTGGCGCGGCGAAACGACGGGCATTTCGAGGGTACCGCCGCGGTCAAGCTCCTCTCCCCCGCTCTCCCGGGCGGCGCCGCGGGGGCCTCCCGCTTCCGCCGCGAGGGAACGATCCTCGCGCGGTTGAAACACCCCCACCTCGCCCCGTTGATCGACTCCGTCGTCTCCGAGGCCGGCCAGC
>CAXTNS010000608.1:0-4312 GCA_964245465.1 uncultured Thermoanaerobaculia bacterium | reverse complement strand
GGCGTCGGGCCAGTCGGAGTGGCCGTAGCCCGCCACGATGTCTTCCTCCCAGGGGATGCCCAACCGGATCCACTGCGCCTTCAGGTTCGTGTAGGCACCGTTGGTGTAGTTCGGATCCGTCTTGCCGTAGTACATGCGGATCGGCGGCTTATAGGAGGAATCGGTCACCGAAGCCACCTGATAGAACGACGCGGCGAGCGTGAAGACGGCGCTGTAGGCCGAGCCCGAGTAGGCAAGGAGGTAGGCGTAGGCCCCTCCGGCCGAATGGCCGGCGACGGCGATCTTGCGATCGTCCAGGGTCAGCTCCTCCCGGGTCAGGCGCAGGGTCTCGGCCACGGTCTGCGCGTCCTTGGGCGTTCCCCAGCCCAGGCCGGAGGCCTTGGGCATCACCACCACGCAGCCGGCCGCGTCGGCGGCCCCCTGGACGAAGGTCCTGTAGGAGGTCGGGTTCGCTCCGGCACCGTGGAAGAACAGGACCAGGGGCACCGGCCGGGAGGTGTCGAGGTTCGCCGGGATGTAGCGCCAGAAGAAGGAGCTCGTCGCCGGGATCTGGACCGTCCGCCAACCGGGGGCCGGAGCCGCGTCAGCGAGAGTGGGAAGGAGGAAGACGGCGAGGACAAGCGGAAGGACAGACCGGAAAATTTGCTTCGACATCAGGAAACCTCGACGCCACGATACCTGCTCGCGGCCTTCAAGGCAACCCTACGGTGACGCGGCACCCTCCCGGAGCACGTCCAGAAAGGGCCTCCCCCACCCCTCCATCCGCTCTTCCAGCTTGCTGGAGCAGTCGCAGTCGCCGCAGGCCCACGGCTCCTCGCCGGTGAGGTCGCGGCAGTTGTGGCGGCTGTGGGCGTCCTGCACGCGGACGAGATCGAAGTACTCTTCCCAGTAGGGCCGCTCCTCTTCGAGCGGTTCCCAGCAGAAGCAGACCTCGACCCAACGGATTTCACCAGTTGAGGTCAGGCGGGCCTGGGCCATGTTCCGGAGGTACTCGTCCCCGGCCACGGAGCCCAGGCCCAGCGTCCCGCCTTCGATCGCCCGCAGCAGATCGGCTTCGCGGCCGGGCCGCACGCGGGCTGTCACCAGATACCTCACACCTCCATCCTACCAGCCCGGAGCGATCAGGAAGCCCGTCACCCAATCCTCCTGAGGCCGCTGGAACGGTTTGGCGTAGTAGAACTCCAGCACCGCGAAGCCGCCGAGCAGGATGCGGGCGGAGACGCCGGCGCTCACCACGGGCACCCGGTCGGTCGTGCTCCGGTCGAAACGCACGTCCGGCGTCACGCCCTTGGTCCAGGCCGCCCCGGCGTCGACGAAGAAGTTCAGGTCCGTGGGCAGGAACGGAGCCCGGATCAGACCGTAGCCCTCGACGCCCAGGAGCGGCACCCGCAGCTCCAGGTTCGCCACCGCGAGCCGGCTGCCGACCAGGCGGTCGAACTCGGGACAGGCGCTGGTGTCACCCGGCACGGGAGTGCACTCCGAGAGGCCGATGTCTCCGATCTCATACCCTCTTACCAAGGTCGGCCGGCCCAGGTAGAGCTGGCTCAGGCGAGTGCTCTCGGCGTCCATGCCGTAGCGGCCGAAGTGGAGGCCCCGCATGGCAAGAGTCACCGGGCGGAGGAAGAAGTAGCGCCGGAAGTCCGCCGTTACCGATTGGAACTCGAGGTCACCGAAAGTGGGCTCTACCTCCAGGCGGTACCGCCGCCCCCGCACCGGGGCCGTAAAGCCGAAGTAGCTGCTGTCGCCGACCAGAGCGAAGGAGGCCTGGTAGAGCTGAAGCGATTCAGGGGACGGCAGGTTCTGGTCCGAGCGGTCGATCACCGCGTCCCCCACGATGGCTGCCGTCCGCAGCTCGTTGTCGAAGTTGATGCGGGTGGCGCCGGCCGACGCCTCGAAGCGCTGGGTGAGGGAGAACGGGTACTGGGTGATGAAGTCCGCCCGGTCCTCGGTGATCGTCTGCCGGAGCTGCTCGACGATGGTGGCCGGCACCTGCTGGCCGTCGACCTCGACGGTGCCGTTGGTGACGCTCGTGAAGCCCGAGATGTAGGGGATGTGGCTCGCGGCGCCGCCCCATTGGAGACGGCGCGCCTGGTTCAGGTAGTACCCCTGGAACCCGAACTCGTCGAGCTCGCCGGTCTCACCCTGAATGGCGACCCCGATCTCCTGCTGGCCGAGCTCGTCGCTGAACAGGGCCGCGATGTCGCCGCCCACGGCCGTGCCATAGGTGCTGCTATAACCAACGCCCACACTCGGCCCGATCCAGTCGAGCCGGAACCGCCGGCGGTACGCCTCCAGCTCGGGCTCCTGGCCGGCCGGCTGGGCGGGCAGATTGCGCTCCTTCAGGTACTCCGTGACCAGGCTCCGGTTCGTCGTCTGCTGAGGCGGCAGCAGGGCCGCCCGGGCCTCCGCCGCCTCGTCGCGGGCCGCCACGACCGGCTCCCCCTTGGCTGCCGCGGCTTCCAGGGCGTGAATCTGGTACCGGTCTTCGGTGAATACCGAAAGCAGAATGTCGCCGTTGCGCGAGACCGTCAGCGCGGGCGACAAGCGGGTGATGCCCGCCACCCCAGTGGCCGCCCGGGTGACGCGGAAGAGCTCGCCGCTGCCAAGCGACAGCCGGTAGACGTCGCTCACCCCGGCCCGGTCGGAGAGGAAGTAGAGGTCCTGGCCGCCCGGGGCAAAACGGGGATTGATCTGCGTCGAGCCTTCCATGGGGGCCACGATCTGGCGGGGCTGGCCGCCGGCCACGTCCATGAGCCAGATGCTCACGTCACCATAGTCACGGTTGGCGGGGTCTCCGCCCGTCCCGCGGTCGGCGACGTAGGCCAGGCTCCGGCCGTCCGGCGACCATTCGGGCTGCAGCTCGGCGTAGGGATCGTTGGTCAACCGCCGTGAGCTTCCGCTCGCGACGTCGATCAGGAAAAGGTCCGTCCATCCCCCCACCGAGCCCGAGACCGCGATCGAACGGCCGTCCGGCGACCAGGCGGGGTTCCAGAGCTGCCCCGCCTCGGGGACCCCGATCCGCCGCTCGATCCGGCGCGAGCGCACGTCGATGATGGCGAGCTCGTTGTCCCCCCGGCTCTGGACAGCCAGGGCGAACTTCGAGCCGTCCGGCGACCAGGTGCCGGCCGAGTCGAGGAAGCGCAAGGAGTCGAGGTGTCCGTCGGACTCCGTCGAGAACAGCTTGCCCGTGATCTCCCCCGTCTTTGCGTCCGCCAGATAGAGGTCGAAGCTGAACAGGCTACGGGTCGAGAACACGGCGAACTGGCTGCCGTCCGGCGAGAGCACCGGCCCCACGTAGGTATCGATCGTCTTCCCCTCTCCCCGGGGCAGCAGGCGCCGGCCCAGGGAGGCGGGCGTCTGGCGGTTCTCGATCACCGGACCGTAGGCCTGGCGGATGGCCGCTTTCCAATCTTCGGAGAACTGCTTCTCGTCCGTCGCCAGGATCTCCTGGAGGGCGCCTTCGATACCCACCCGCGCACCGCGAGCGAACAGCCGGCCGACCACCGTGTCCCCCCAGCGTCCGCCCACGTAGGCCCAGAAGCCGTGCCCCCAGCGATACGGGAAGTACCGCTGATCGCGCGAGAGCCGTTTCAGGTCCGGCAGCTCGTCCCGGGCCAGGGCGTCGCGCAGGAACATGGCGGTCTGCGGGGCGTAGCGGCCGAGCGACAGGTATTCGGCCATGCCTTCGACGAACCAGAGAGGCAGGTTCACCGACCCGGAGGAGCGGACCGTCCCCTGCTCACGACCGCGGCGCTCCTCCAGGATGTCGTACTGGAAAACGTGGACCAGCTCGTGCCCGAGCACGTGGTCCGTGTCCGCGAAGTTGCCGGTGAAGGGCAGGACCACGCGCGTCCGCAACCCCTCGGTGAAGCCGCCGGTCCCCTCGCCGACCAGACCCCGGGTCACCGTCGTCTGCTGGAAGTCGGCCTGATCGGCGTAGAGGATGATGGTTTTGCGCTCGGTGAACTCGCGTCCGAAGACGGAAGAGAGCCGGTCGTACCAGCGTTCCGCCATACGGGCCGCCTCGTGGACGGCGGCCTCGGCCTGTCCGCCACGACGACGCGGGACGCCATCGAGGTGCGCTGCGACCTCGATGGATTGCCGGTTCTCTTCGTCGACACGGCCGGACTGCGCGAAGGTGGCGGGTCGGTCGAGCGCGAGGGCATGGCGCGCAGCCGCAGCCGCATGGCGGACGCCGACCTCGTGCTCTGGCTCGTGGCACCGGACGCGTCAGACGAACCGCCCACGCATCCCGCTCTCGTCGTGGTCGGCACCAAGAGCGACCTCGGGATCTGCCGCGTGCCGTCGGATT
>CAXTNS010000607.1:0-4316 GCA_964245465.1 uncultured Thermoanaerobaculia bacterium | reverse complement strand
GGTCTACAAGGAGCGGGTCGCTGGGACGAAGAGCGTGTCCTTCACCGCCTCGCCGGTGGCGGCCGACGGCAAGCTCTACTTCCCGAGCGAGGAGGGGGACGTCTACGTGGTCAAGGCCGGGCCCAAGTTCGAGCTGCTGGCGACCAATCCCATGGGCGAGGTGCTGATGGCCACTCCCGCGATCGTGGACGGCATGATCATCATCCGCGGGCGCCAGCACCTGTTCGCCATCGGCGAGGCGCAGGAAAAGCCCGCAAAATAGGGAGGTCAAGCCTGATGAAGATTGGAAAGTGTGCCTCGATTCTTCTTCTGATGGCGGCTTGTCTGCCGTGGAGTTTCGGAAGGGCTTCAGCCCAAGCTCCACCGGCCGCTCCCGCGAATGCCTCGACGGAGGTGCTGCTCACCGTAACCAGCGCGGACGGCAAGAGTATCCGGCTGACGGCTGCCGATCTGGAGAAGCTGCCTCACCGGACGGTCCAGGCCGCGGACCGGGGCCAGGAGGCTACTTCCTATGAAGGAACGCCTCTGGCGGAGGTTCTGCGCCTGGCCGGGGCGCCCCTGGGAGAGGCTTTGAAGCATGGGGATCACCCGACCGCATACGTCCTGGTCGAGGCCAAGGACGGTTACAGGGCGCTCTTCGCGTTGTCCGAGCTTGATCCCGCTTTCTCGGACGCCGTCATCCTGCTGGCCGACCGGAAAGACGGCAAGCCCCTGGCGGCGAGCGAGGGTCCGTTGCGCATCATCGTGCCGGGAGAAAAGCGGCATGCCCGATGGGTGCGCCAGGTGACCGGCCTCCGCCTCGGGAAACTCTGACGGGCCTCTCTCCGTAGGTTCAGCATGGAGGGAACGATGAAGAAAAACTGCACAGTCGTTGGGGTGCTCATCGTCGTTTGGCTCGTCCTGGGGGGCCTGATCGAGAGTTTCCTGCCTGCCGTCCTGACAGGAAACCGTGTCGTCGATGCGGTCCTGATCTCGGCCGCCGTTACAGCCTCGCTGGCCGAGCTGTTCGAGGTCTTGGCGGGCGCGTTCCTTCTTTTCACCGGCAGGCTCAAGAAGGAACGCGCCTGAAGAGCCCTGGAATCCATTTCCCTCCACCGTTCCTCTACGTTGCCCTGTTCCTGTTGGGGCTGCTGCTGGACCACCTCGTCCCCCTCCCGCCGCTGCCGCGAGGACCTTCCAGGATCCTCTCGGCTCTCCTGGTCGTCCCCGGGCTCGGCCTGACGCTCTGGAGCCTATGGCTCTTCCTGCGCGCCCGGACGAGCCCCCTGCCCATGCGGCCCGCGACGGCTCTCGTCCGCTCCGGCCCCTACCGCTGGACGCGGAACCCCATGTATCTGGGACTGTTGCTGCTCTACCTCGGCGTCGCCCTCCTGTTCGACGTGACCTGGGCGCTTATCCTGGCACCGGCGGTCGTGATCCTGGTGGGGATTCTGGTGATCCGCCGGGAAGAGAAGTACCTGGAGGCAAGGTTTGGGGAAGAGTACCGGCGGTACATGGGGGCGGTCCGGCGCTGGATCTGACGGCATGCCCGCCCCTTCTCATGTGCCGGAAGCATAAAGTACAATGGCGCGCTTCCAGGGATTTGCCCCCAGAGAAGCCATCTCCCGTATCGAAAAGACCGAAAGGACTGTCATGACCGCTCGTAAAGCTCTCTTCGCCGCCGCAACCGCTTTCGCCTTCCTCCTCGGCTCAGGCACAGGTCTCAGGGCAGCCGAGGAGAAGGCTGACGAGAAGCCGCCCCTGGTGATCCCGGGCAAGGGCTTCTCCTTCAGCGTCCGCCAGCCGGACGGGTGGCAGGCGGATGAGCAGGCCATGAAGAAGTACCAGGCGAGCCTCGCCTTCTCGAAGCCGGCCGAGGCCGGCAAGGAGCCGGACGCGACCATCGTGGTGATCGCGAGGAGGAAGGTGAATGAAAACGTCGCCCTGAGCCTGGAGTCCGACAAGCAGGCGTACCGCCAGAGGGAGCCCAACGTGCAACTCGAGCCTCTGAACGTCAAGCACCCGCTCTACGCGACCTTTCCACAGTTGTTCTCGAAGCCCGGGGAGTTCTACGTCTACACGGCCTATCTCAACCCGAAGGGGTTCCCACCCTTCTTCTCCGTGGTGATGCCGAAGAAGAAGACCCCCGCCACGCCCGAGGAGCTCGCGGCCTACAAGGAAGTGCTGGAGTCGCTGCGGGTGATTCCAGAGTCGGGGGCGGGGGCGGAGTAGGGGCGGCCCCGCGTGGCCGCCCTGCCTACCCCTGCAACATCGTCCTGTACGTCCTGAGGTGCCGGAAGGCGGCTTCGGGCTCGCTCAGCTCTTCATACAGGCCGGCGAGGTTGTAGTGAGCGTCGGCCAGGGTGCGGTCGAGCTCCAGGGCGGCCTCGTAGGCCCGGGCGGCGTCCCGCAGGCGGCCGAGGTCCTGGAGGGCCACGCCGAGGTTGTAGGCGGCGGTGGCGTCGTCCGGATGAAGGGCGAGGGCCAGACGGTAGTGGCGCTCGGCGTCCGCGGTCTGGCCCCTCTCGTGGAGGAGACGGCCGAGGTTCAGGTGGGCGTCGGCGAGGCCGGGCTCCAGCTCCAGGGCCCGGCGGTAGGCGGCCATGGCCTCTTCGGGGGAGTCCTCCTCCAGGAAATAACCGCGCTCGTACCAATCCAGGGCCTCTTCGGGCTCGTCGTCACCATTCTCAGCGTTGGCGGGGGGCGGCGTGCGGAGGGCGAGGGTGGAGGCCTCCCGCGCCAACTCGGAGATTTCGAAGTCGAAGAGCGCCTGGCCGGACTCGGGGTTCCACACGTCGTGCCCGTCGCGCGCTACGACGTGGTGGCCCTGGGCGGAGATGCGTACCCCCGTCAAGGGACGGTCGCTCGGGAGCTGCTCGCGCAGGTTCTGGAGGGCCAGGCGCACGCGCCGGCGGGGCACGCGGGCGGCGAGGAGCCCCTTGGCCGTGCGCAGGAGGACGAGGTCCTGAAAGGTGAAGTAGTACTCGCCCCGCGGCCCCTGCCGGGGTGAGAGGAAGCCGGCCCGCACGTAGGAGCGCACGCTCTCGGCGGACAGGCCCAGCAGGGCGGCGACGTCCTTGGTGGAGTAGCCGCCGGGCGAGGCGGTGGAGGGTGAGGGTTGGATCTCGCCCGGCCGGCGGAGAGCGGAGGACTGGTTCATCGCCCCCAGTGTACTCCGGCCGGCCTATCTCTTGGAGCTTTTCCTTTTCGGCTCTTCAGCCTCGGCAGGCACCGCCTCGTGGACCGGACGCGGCGAGCGCCGGGCGGGCTTGCGGTCGGCGAGCGAGACCGGCTTTTCCGCGGACGTCTGGGAAGAGGCGAGACTCGCCTTGAGGGCCGCCATGAGGTCGATGACCTGGGCCTTGGGCTGCGGAGCCGGCATGGCGGTGATCTCCTCGCCCTGGACCTTGCGGTCGATCAGGGCGCGTACCTGGTGCCGCTGCTTGTCCTCGTACTCCTCGGGCTTGAACTCTTCGGTGGCGATCTGCTCGATGAGCTGGACGGCCAGCTTGAGCTCCGGCTCGCGCACCTCGGCCGCGCCGATGGGGACTTCGGAGAAGGCGCGCAATTCGTCGGAGTAGCGGAGTTGCTGCATGATCAGCCCCTCCTCGAAGGGACGCAGCAGGACGAACTGGTCCTTGCCGCGGGCGACGTAGCGGGCGAGCGCCGCGCGGCCGGTCTCTTTCATGGCCTCGGAGAGCAGCCGGTAGGGCCGGTCGCCCCCCTTGTCGGGTCCCACGTAGTAGGACTTCTCGTAATAGATCGGATCGACCTGGTCCAGGGGCACGAACTCGGTGATCTCCACCGCGTTCGTCGGCTCCGGGACCAGAGCCTTCAGCTCCTCTTCCGTAAACAGGACATATTGTCCCTTCGAGTACTCATATCCTTTGATCATATCCTCTCGACCGACGACCTCGTTGTCGACAGGACAGATGTACTGTTGCCGCAATCTGGAACCGCACTTTTTGTGCAGCATGTTGAATTGAATACCGGCCGCGCTTTCGCCCGTAGAATAAAGCTTCACGGGGATCGTGACGAGGCCGAAGGAGATCATTCCGGAGGCAAAGGGTCGGGCGCTCATGAGGCGTAATATACCATTCAATGAGGGTGTCCGGGCGGGTTTTTACAAATAAAAGGCACAACCGTTGATCGATGATTTCCAGCAGACATTTTTAACGTTTACAGAGAGCCCCGGTCCGTTTGAAACCGAAAGACAGGACGGATAAAGAGAACGACCCGGCGGGCACCCCGGCAGACACCCTGCGCGGGGAGCTCGCGCGTCTGGGCGCTCCGCGCGTGGAAGTCGATCCCGCGGCGGTCCGGGCCATGAAGCCGGA
>CAXTNS010000606.1:0-4320 GCA_964245465.1 uncultured Thermoanaerobaculia bacterium | reverse complement strand
CCCCCTTATCCCCGTCTCTTCTTCCACAACTCTTCAAAGCTGGTGTAGACCGTATGGGAGCCCGGGTCCGCGGGGTGGTTGCCCGGGCGCACCAGCATCCCCGTCAACAGGCCGGCCTCCGTGGCCGCGTCGAGCTCGCCGCGCACGTCGCTCAGGAACAGGATGGCCTCCGGCGGCAGAGCGAACGCCCCTGCGATGGCCCTGTAGGAGGCCGCCTCCTGCTTGGGACCCGTGGTGGTGTCGTGGAACCCCTCGAACAGCCCCGACAAGTCGCCGTATTCGGTGTGGCTGAACAGGAGTTGCTGGGCCTTCAAGCTCCCGGAAGAGAAGACCCGCAGGCGGGCTCCCGCCTCCCGCCAAGCCGCGAGCGCCCCCGGCACGTCGGGGAAGACGTGGCTCCGCAAAGCCCCGGAACGGTAGCCCTCGTCCCAGATCAAACCCTGGAGCGCCTTGAGCCCGGTGGACTTGCGATCCAGGCTCATCAGATGGCGGGCGTAGGAAGCGCCGTTTCCGAAGTCCGGGACGGACGCTCGCTGCCGGATCTCCTCTTCGTATTCGCTCCGCAGCCGCTCGACCGCCCCGGCGACCTCGGGACCAGGATTCGAGCAGTATTCTTCGAGGCGCGCCTCGGCGTAGGGGAACAGCACGTCGTAGACGAACGAAATCGAGGTGGTCGTCCCCTCGATGTCCGTCAGCACGGCCTGGATGCCGGGAGGCAGCACCTCCTACAGCGTCCGGGCCGGGAAGTACGACGGCCCGAAGCAGAGCGGCTGGTACCGGCTGTCCACGCCGGTCTCGGTATAGTGGGGCGTCCAGCCGGACGTGTCCTGGAACAGCCGGATGGCGCGGATCGTGCGGTCCGAGCAGAGGTCGAACCAGTGGTGCGTCCCGCGCGGCACCCGGATCATGTCCCCCTTGACCACCTCGATGCTGAACACCGGCCCCTGCGGCGGATGGACGTGGAACAGGCCGCGGCCGTGCACGATGAAGCGGACCTCGTCCTCGTCGTGAAAATGCTCCTTGTTGAACCGGTTGAGCATCGTATCCAGGCCGGGGGTCTCCGGCCTGATGTTGATCACGTCGGCGGTGACGTAGCCCCCCTCGGCCATCAGCTTCTGGATGGGCTCCCGGTAGGCGTCCAGGATCTCCTGGTCGCCGGCGTTCTCCGGCAGGCTGTCCGAGCCCTCGAAACGGCGGTACCAGAGGCCGAGCCCCTCCAGGAACTGGGAGATCTCGGCCGGGACTTCGAGGGTCCGGTTCTCGTCGCGAAACGTCAGTGTGGCCATGGGTGCGCACCTCCTTTTGGGAGCCCTCGGGCCCCCACTCTCATAGTGCCGGAATGTAGCAGAAGAGAGACGGGAGGGCATGGTAGAGTCCGGCCCGCCATGAGCCTCGAAGACCCGCGCGACCTGCTGGCGGACGTCGCCCGCCTGTTCTACGGCCGCGGCTGGATGGCGGGGACGGCGGGCAACCTCTCGCTCCGCCTGGAAGACGGCTCCTTCTGGATCACCGCCAGCGGCAAGCTCAAGGGGCGTCTCCGGCGCGAGGACTTCCTGCGCGTGGCCCTCGGCGGCGAGGTGCTGGAGCGGGGGAGGCCCAAGGACCGTCCTTCGGCAGAAACCAGCCTCCACGACACGATCTACCGCCTAGTGCCGGAGGCGCGGGCCTGCTTTCACGTCCACTCGATTCCCAGCAACGTGGCCACCCGCCTCAACGAAGGAAGCTTCCTGCGCCTGCCGCCCTTGGAAAGGATCGAGGGCTTCGGCATCTGGGACGAGGAACCCGACGTGGCGCTCGCCGTCTTCCCCAACCACGCCCACGTCCCGCGCATCGCCGAGGAGGTGGCTGCGCGCTTCACCGCCGAGCCCCCCCAGGTCCCCGGCTTCCTCATCCGCGACCACGGTTTGACCACCTGGGGCCGCGACGCCGACGCAGCGCTCAACCACGTCGAGCTTTTCGAGTACCTCTTCGTCTATCTCAGTGCCGCCCGCGCGGCGGGCCTCCCGTCCTGACGGCGTCCTGCCCTTGAGCTCTCCTTCTCTATGCGGTAAGTACCGTATGGGAAAATGAATGTTAACAGGACTTTTGACAGCATCGTGATAATCATAGACTCTATGCGCACTGTTGTGGGTGACGGGAAGGACCTCGGGAAGGAGGGACGAGCCGTTCTGAACGAGGGCGAAGCCCCGGAACCCACCGCCGCGCCGCTGGCGCTGAGGGTCGTGCCGCTCGTGCACGGCCCCGAGTTTCCGCGGCGCGACCCCGTGTGGCTCGTGCACGACCCTGAGTTTTTGCGGCGCGACCCCGAGTTTCCGCCGTCTGGTCCCGGGTGGCAGCGGCTGGTCCCCGCGGTTCATTGACAATTTGGAACTACCTTTCAACTCGAGGACGGGCCGTGGCCGGGGTCCGTCCTCCTGCCTGTCTAGCCCAAGAGAACAGACGAATCGGTCCGATCCTCAAGTCTTACCGGCCGGGGCCCTTGCATATCATCGAGAAACTCGTCAAACGGCTAAACCAGACGTTTCCGCACCTCGACAGATACGGTCACCTGACCTTTGGAGGAAAGGATGCTGCGCATGAGGAAAGCTTATCTCCTTGACCGGCTCCTGAAGCCTTCAGTTGCCATCCGAAACGAACCCTGCTAATTTCTACTGCTGGCAGCAAACATCCCTACTCGTTTCTGCCAAGCCCCATGGGCCCACAAATCCGCCGTGTCCTTCTTGCCGAGAACCCCTGGCTGCGGGGAGAGGATCTCCAGGATTGGATCCGGCGTTTTCTCCCAGAGAGCTACATCCCCCGGCGCCTCCAACTCGTTGCCGACCATCGGGTCATTCTCGTGGTGGGGCCGCGGCAAGCCGGTAAGTCGACTCTAATCTGGAAGACGCTGGCCGAGGCGGGCGAGCCTGTCCTCTTCCTCAACTGTGAGGAGCCCTCGATCCGTGAGTGGCTCTCTTCGCCGGCAGCTTTCCTGGCGGATCTCGCGGAATTTGCCAGCGAGGTGCGGATCCTGTTTTTCGAGGAGGTACAGCGGCTTCCCGAGGCGGGGTTGTTCCTCAAGGGGCTGGTGGACCGTCGAACGGGCCTGCGGATCTATGCCACCGGCAGCTCCTCGTTCGATCTCGAAGCGACGACGCGCGAGGCGCTCGCCGGCCGGGCACAACGTCATCTGCTGTTGCCCCTTTCCCTGGCCGAAGCCGGCTTGGCCCTCCCGGGAAACCCCTTGGCGCGCGAGGAGGCCCGCGAGCGGCTGGTGGAGAGGATGATGGTCTTCGGCGGTTACCCGACGGTTTTGACCTCCGGTGATCCCCGTCGCGAGGTGGCGACCCTGGTCGAGGCTTTCGTGGTTCGTGATGCTTCGGACCGCTTCCGCATCCGCCATACGGCGGCCTTGCGCAAGATCCTGGAGCTTGCTGCGAGCCAGGTGGGGAATCTGGTCAACCTCTCGGAATGGGCTGCCCTGAGCAACGTCAGCAACGATACGGTCGCCGAATACTGCCGGCTTCTTGAAGAGACTCACCTGTTGAGGCTGGTCCGCCCGTTCGTAGGGGGGAAGCGCGCCGAGATCACCAGCGCCCGCAAGGTGTACTTCCTGGACAATGGCATCCGGAATCAGCTCTTCGGCGGTTTCCAGGGAACCGGAGAGCGCGCCGACCGTGGAGCGCTGTTGGAGAATTTCGCTTTCACCGAACTCGCGAAGACGGTCCATCCTCTGCTCGATGGGCTCTCATCCTGGCGCAGCAAGGCGGGCGCGGAGATGGACTTCGTCGTGGAGCATCAGGGGCGGCTCCTGGCCTGCGAGGTCAAGTCAGGGGATAGCCGGAGGAGCCTCAGCCGCTCGGCGCAGAGCTTTGTCGAGGCCTATCAGCCCGAAGAACTCCTCGTCGTCAACCGCGCGGCTTGGCCAGAGATCTCCGTCGGGACTACCCGGGTCCGCTTCCTACGGGTGGAGGAGCTCTCCGGGGCGGTCGAAGCTTTCCTGAGTGCCGAAAGGGTCCCTGGATAGGCTCCCTCAGGGCGGCGAGGCCCTTCCGGGGGTTCTCTGCTATCATTCCCGCCCGATCTGGTGGGGGAAGAGATGTCCTAGGGGGTCCGAGTCCTCCCAGCCGCACCAATCCCTTGTTTAGCCGTTTCCCGAGACATGAATCTCCTGGGAGTGTTTCGATGAACCAACGTCTGACCCGTAAAGAGATCAAGCGCGACGACTTTGCCGCTGCCGTGGGCCGCAGCGTCGAGTACGCCGAGAGCCATGTCAAGACTCTCGTCTATGCCATTGGCGGAGTCCTCCTGCTGATCGCGCTGGCGGTGGGGCTCTACTTCTAC
>CAXTNS010000605.1:945-4342 GCA_964245465.1 uncultured Thermoanaerobaculia bacterium | reverse complement strand
ATAATCCCTAGTTATCCGCAGCGTGGCACTGCTGCAATAAAAACTTGCAGGTCTGGGTAAGCAGGCTAGATTAAAAGATTTCGCCCATCGCTATGTTGCCTACCCTATAAAATGTGGCGTTGCCCAAGAGGCTCACTGGCTAGCTTGTGGCCTCCGTATAAATAAATTAGCTTGCTGCTTTGGGCCAGAGAAATTTTCGGTCGGATCGATCCTACTCAGGAGTTACCACATAGGCTGTCCCACAGTGCAATCCTACGGCGCCAGCCGCTTTCCCTCCGCCTCATCCGAATCCGGCATGTACACCACCAACCCCTTGTCCGGCAACGTCCGGGAGTACCCAGCCGTCAACTGTTTGGCATATTGGGCGAGGAAGAAGTCGAAGGGGTCTTTGGGATCGGCGTCGATGATTTCGAGGTCGGCTCCGTGCATGGTGGTTTTGCCGAAGCTCAGCTCTCCTCCCTGGTAGTACATGTAGTGGTCCGCTTTATAGGAGGGGGAGAGCGCCCGGCCCTTGCTTCCGAAGGTTTGGACGATGCGGTCGCCTTCGAGGCGGACGGCGGTGACCTGGCCTTTCATTCTTGGTGGGGGGAGGAGGCGCTCGGGGTCCAGGATGAGGTCGTTCTCTACCACCTTCACGCCCTTGGACTCCTGTGGCTTGATGAGCTCGGAGAGCTCGAGGTCGAAGAGGTTGAGGAGGCCTTTGACGGGCAGGTCTCCGGCTTTGATCTTGGTGGGGTGGAAACGGATGTCCCCTTCCGGTGTGACCGAGAGGTCCCCTTCCAGGGTGGCGCGGATGGGGATCTTCTTGTTGAGGGTCGAGGACTGGACCAGGTGGCCGTTCTCGATCTTGATCTCTACGTCCTTGACGGGCGCGTTGGGGCCGTTGAAGACGTAGCGGTTCATGGCGGCGGCCATGCTGGCCGGCGAGACGGCGACCTCGGCCTGGTCGATCTTGATGTTGAAGGTGGTGGAGTCGTCGAACCAGGGGGGCTTGCCTTCGTGGGTCGGCTCGAGCTCGCCTCGGAGGAGGTGGACTTCGAGCACCACATCGGGGGCGATCCGGAAGTTGACCCCCTTCATCTCGGTGCGGACCGGGCCTCGGCTTTGGGGCTCCTCTTTACCGGCGGGTGCGCCGGATGGGGCGGCCTGAGCAGGTTGTTGCGGGTCCGGGTGTGTGCGGCACCCGGGCGCCGCGAGGACCAGGAGAAGGAAACCACAGAGGCAAAGACCTTTCCGCATATGAACCCCCTTAGGAGGGACCTCAACAGCAGGTGCGTTCCCAATTGTAAAGCAATGCAAGGGGAAGGCCACGGCGCAGGTTTTGCAAATCGTTCATTCGCGAAGACTTAGAAGGGGAGACCGGTCTTTGGACGCAGAGCGCCGCATCAAGGAGGTCATGGCCGAGGTCCTGGAGGTCGATCCGGGCGCAATCGGAGAGGGGTTTCACCGGGACGAGGCGCCAGCGTGGGATTCGATGAACCATCTGCGGATGGTGTCGGCCCTGGAGGAGACGTTCGGGGTCCGGTTCACGATGAGGGAGGTCGGCGAGATGGAGCGGTTCGAGACGATCCGGCGGCTGGTTCTGGAGCGGATCGCTCCCGAAGGGGGCTGACGATGCGGAGCGGAACCCTCCTACGGCGGTTCCTGGTCCCAGGGTTTGTGGTGACCCTCCACGCCTGGCTCAAGTACCGGTGCCAGGTGAGCCCGCGGGCCGAGGTGGAGATCACGCCATTCCTGAAGATCGGCCCGGGGTCGGTCATGGGGTCGTTCACCAAGGTCAAGGCCTCGGATGGCCCGCTCGTGATCGGCTCCCACGTGGAGATCGCCAATGGGTGTGTGATCACGTCGCACGAGAAGGGGGTCTCGATCGGCGACGACTGCCTGATCGGCCCCAACGTCTCGATCATCGGCAACAACTACAGATATGACCGGCTGGACGTGCCGATCCGCCTGCAGGAGAAGGTCTCGGCCAAGGGCATCCGGGTGGGGAACGACGTGTGGATCGGCGCCGGGTGCGTGCTCCTGGACGGCGCGGACGTGGGGAACGGGTCGATCCTGGCGGCGAATTCGGTGGTGTCGGGGAAGGTGCCGGAGCGGTCGGTGGTGCAGGGGAACCCGGGGAAGGTGATTTTTACGCGGCGTTAGGCTATTCCTACATCTTCAGCTTCGACATCAGCTTCTTGATCGCCCCCGCGCTCTGCATGACGTAGAAGTGCAGGGAGGGAGCTCCGCGTTCCAGCAGTTCCCGGCTCTGCTTCAGGGCCCATTCGACGCCGATGTCGGCCACGTGCTCGGGCTTGGCGGCGAGGACTTCGTCGGAGAGCTCGGCGGGGATCTCGACGAAGAAGTTGCGCGGGAGGTTGGAGAGCTGCTTGGCGGAGGTGAGAATCTTCAGGCCGGGGATGATCGGCACGTTGACCCCCTGCTCGCGGCAGAGGTCCAGGTAGTGGAAGTAGTGCCGGTTGTCGAAGAACATCTGGGTCACCACGTAGTGGGCTCCGGCCTCGACTTTCTCTTTGACCCGGCGGACGTCGAGGGGCAGGTTGGGTGCCTCGAAGTGCTTCTCGGGGTAGCCGCCGACGCCGATGCAGAAGCTGGTGGGCTGGGCGTCCAGGAGGTTCTGCTCCAGGTAGCGGCCTTGGTTCATGGCTGCAATCTGGGCCACCAGGTCGCAGGCATAGCGGTTGGCGCTGCGGCCGTACTGGAGGGGCTTCTGGAAGCCGCTCTCGTCGCCCCGCACGGCGAGGACGTTGTCGATACCCAGGTAGCGCAGCTCGATCAGGAAGTCCTCGGTCTCCTCGCGGGTGAAGCCCTGGCAGAGGATGTGGGGGACGGCGTCGATGTGGTACTTGTTCTGGATCAGCGCGCAGACCCCCAGGGTGCCCGGCCGCTTGCGCTTGACGCGGCGCTGGATGCCCGTGGGGGTCTCGTCGTAGATGACTTCCGCCGCGTGGCTCGTGATGTCGATGAACGGCGGATGGTATTTGACGAGGTCGTCGATGAGGGCGAGCAGACCCTTGACGTCGCCGCCGCGCAGGGGCGGGATGATCTCGAAGCTGATCAGCGGGTGGTCGGCGTTCGCCAGGTGCTCGGTGACCTTCAATCCAGACGGGCCTCCAGCTTGATGCGGACCTTGTCGATCATAGGGACGACGTATTCGAGGATGGCGTGGTCGATGCGGGCCGTCTTGGCTTCGCCTTCCCAGCTCTCCTTGCCCTTGGCGCGGTCGATCACCCGGCCCTTGCTGTCCAGGAACTCGAGGGTGAACTCGACCACCCATTCGTCTTCCTTGGGGTTCTGGCCGTCGAAGCTCGCGCGCAGGACGGTCTCGGTGTCCGAGGAGCCGCCGCCCCGGAAGCGGGAGGAGATGGAGCCGCCGCCCTTGCCTTCGTTGGTG
>CAXTNS010000605.1:386-935 GCA_964245465.1 uncultured Thermoanaerobaculia bacterium | reverse complement strand
GAACCGACCACGGAGGAGCGGCGCTCGTTCAGGCCCAGCTCGATCAGCTTGCCGGGCTGCCACGAGACGGTCTTCTCGAAGCGGAGGTCGCCCTCCTGGGCGCCCGCCATCCTCGGGGTTACCATGCCGGCCATCCCTATCCACAGGAACAATCCCAGAATCATCAGTTTGCGCATCAGGGCCTCCTTGGCGAGGGGCAGAGTATAGAGAGGGCCCCTTCGGGTCAAGAGAACGAGCGCGTGGCGGGGTTCTCCTCAGGGAGCGGCCCCGCCCAGGGGGAGCTAGCAGGACTGGGTGCAGACGTTCGTGCACCTTTCGCTGGGACAGGCCCTGAAGGTCTGCGTATCGCAACTGTTCTGGAGGGTGGCGGCGCCGGCGGCGCCCTGGAGCTGGCGGTCGGTCAGGTTGAGCAGCGTTTCACGGCTGAGGGTCAGCTTCCGGGGGCTCTTCTTCATGGGGATCTCCTTTCATGTCGGGCTGGACGGCTTCTGTCTGGAGATGCGCTTTTGATCCGGGAAAGTCGTCACGGTATAGAGTCCGCGCCATGAC
>CAXTNS010000605.1:0-376 GCA_964245465.1 uncultured Thermoanaerobaculia bacterium | reverse complement strand
ACCTCGACCTCCCGGAAAGCGCCGACCCGGACGCCGAGCCGGACGCCGAGCCGGACGCCGAGCTGGACGCCGACCCAGAAGACCGGCAGGTCGAGGACGGGCGCGGGACCACCCGCCGGTCGCTCCGGCTGGTGGGCGACGGGCTGGCCGCCGTCGCCGCGCTCTGGGCCGCGTTCCTGGTCCGCCTCCACGTGCCGCTGCCGTTCACCCGGGGCCTGCTGCCCCGGGACCGGCTGACTCTCTTCTCGCGGGAGTGGCTGGTGGCTCTGGCGCTCCAGTTCGCGACGCTCTATCTGTTCGGTTTCTACGATCCACCCCGGCCCCGGGGCGGGGCGGAGCTGGTGCGCCGGCTGGGGAGCATGGCGGTGTTCCAGAC
>CAXTNS010000604.1:2917-4349 GCA_964245465.1 uncultured Thermoanaerobaculia bacterium | reverse complement strand
GGAGGAGGAAAAGAATCACCAACCAGTAGAGGATCTGCGGACGGCGGCGGAACAGGGCTCTCACGGTCAGCAGACCTCGTTCGCCAGCTCGTCCACGTCGTCGGCGCTCCGCTCCAGAGCGGGGCTCAGGAGGCTCGCGAGCTCCCGGAGACGCGCCGCCACGGCCGTCCCGTCCGCCCCTTGGCGAACCGCTTCCTGAACCTCTCCGGCAGCCTTCTTCCAGGCATCCGTGGCGGCGAGCGACTCGACGCCTACGTCGACTACGAAAGCGGCCTCTCGTTCGAGCACGGAGACGTAGAGGAGGATGCCCGTCCGCCCCACCGTGCTGTGGATGCGCCGCTCAAAGAAAATGAACCGGGCCGCGGCCTCGACCCGCTGAATGCGCGTTGCCGGCCGCACGAAAACCCGCCGCATCCCGTCGCTCCGGGAGGCGGCGAGCGCGGCCAGGGCGCCCGCGAAGAAGGGATCGGCCAGGAACCAGATCAGCGCGAATTCCCATCGCGAGTAGAGGAGGATGGCGAGAGCCGCAAGCCCTGCCAGGATGCCCCAGATCAAGTCCGCGTGCAGCCAGGAGCCGGACCGCGGCCGGACCGCCACCACCAGCTCGGCGCTGCTGCACGATTCGACCGCGCGCACCGCATCAGCGAGCGCGGCCTTCGACTCGTCGGTGAGAAAGGGCTTAGCCATGGAGTGCGCGTCCGGTCGGCGAGAGTGTACAACGACGTCATAGGATGAAGTGGATGGACGTTTCGATCCCCCGCTGGCGCGTGCCCCGGACCTCCTCTCCATGGGATCCTCAGGCCGACCCCGCTTCCTGGCTCTGGGGCCGGATCCAGGCCTTCCCGCCGTTCCTTCTCGCCGATGGCAGCGGTCCCGCCGTGCAGCAGACCCGGCTGCGGGTCTGCTGGGACGAGGAGGCCCTCTACGTCCGGTTCGACTGCGAGGACCGCGACGCCTGGGGCACCTTCGAACGGCGGGACGATCCCCTCTACCAGGAGGAGGCGGTCGAGGTCTTCCTGGCGCCAGGGGAGGAGGACCCCACGCGGTACTTCGAATTCGAGGTGAGCCCGCGGGGGACCGTCTTCGACGCCCGTATCTACAACCCCACCTCGCAGCGGAGCGACATGACGGGCGATCCGGCCTGGGACTGCCCTGGGCTGCGCTGGGCGACAGGACCACGGGCGAACCGGCAGGACTGGTGGGCCGTCCTCGCCATTCCCTGGGCGGGCCTCCTGCTCCCGGGAGGGGATTTGCCACGAATCTGGCGCGCCAACTTCTACCGTATCGAGCGGCCTCGCACCCCCGCGAATGTAGAACCTGAGCTCAGCGGCTGGTCTCCCACCCTCACCCAACCGGCTGACTTTCACAAACCGGCGCGTTTCGGCGTGCTGGAGCTGGCCGGCGCATCGAGCAGCCGGAAGACGGCAGACGC
>CAXTNS010000604.1:0-2907 GCA_964245465.1 uncultured Thermoanaerobaculia bacterium | reverse complement strand
CTCGACCTGGCGGTCCGGCCCCGTCGCGAACTGCTGCTCCCACTTCCGCAGTCCTTCCCGGCGGAGAGGGCCGCCAGCGTGGACGACGATGTGGGAGATCCAGAGCTCCCGCAGCAGATCGAGCCCCGCCGAGTCTGGCAGGAACTGGATCTGCGAGGTGAGCCGCCGGTGGCTCGGTGGATCGTAGCCGCTGAACCCATTGGCAAGGGGCTTCCAGTGCAGCGTCGAGTAGTAGATGTACCGGGTCTCCCGGGCATTCCTGTAGATCGGCAGCTCGATGATCGCTTTGACGTCCGGCTCCCGGGCAATCCAGCGGTAGACCTCCGGGAAATCCTCCTCGCGGGGCAGGGACACCCACCTCAACGGCTGGGGGGCGAGCTCCACGGCCAGTACGATGGCCAAGGCTGCCGCGAGCGCCGCCCGCGCCTGGGGATGGGAGATCTTTTCCCTCAGGAAATCCACCCCTCGCGCCGCAAAGTACACGAGCGCCAGCGAGACAAAGGCGTAGAACCGGGCCGGTACGCGCATGCCGGAAAGGCCCGGCACCACCTGCATCAACGGCGCATAGACCAGAGGGAAGGTCAACGCGAAACAGATCAGGCCGGAGAGCGCGAGCCCCCGCCCCCAGAGGTCCGGCGGCCCTTCATGACCCTCCCGGCGTCGACTCCAGACGGCCACGGCTCCCACGAGGAAGAGCAGGGAGGGGAGGAAGCCGGCGAACAGAGCGTTCTCGGTACGGAGGAAGCTCTTGGACCACTGCCCAAGCGTCGAGCGCAGGAACCACTTCATGGGGTTGTAATAGACGTTCTCCCGCGAGGGGCTCAGATAGCTGGCGGGCTTGGCACCGAACTGCCAGATCTCCTCGTCCGAGCGGGCCGCTCCCATGGCCTTCGAGAGCTTCAGGTAGGGGAGGAAGATGGCGACCGTTACCGAGACCGCCAGGATCCCCACGGGAACGAGGCGCTTGAACGAGCGGGCGGAGAGGATCTCCCGTCCCTGCGCCTTTAGGCGGACGGCGAGCAACGCCAGCATGGGGAAGTGGATCATGTAGGCGAGGTAGCACCCGCCCGTGACGTGGAGGACGTAGAACAACAGGAACAACCCGGCGTTCTTGAGCGTCCGCTCGGCCAGCAGGCGGTCCCAGAACCAAAGTGTCAGGGGGATCCACTGGGCGATCAGCATCTGGATGTGCGAGAGCTGCGACACCCGGAAGGGCGAGAAGGTGAACATCCAGCCCGCCAGCACGGTCGCCGTCCACGACAGGCCCGCGCGGCGGAAGACCCAGCAGACGGCGAGGGCGCTCCCCACGTACGCTGTGAACAGGAGGAAGTTGTAACCGGCGATGGCGTTGGGCACGACCTTGAGGAACAGGACGAGCTGGGCCGCCGGCCCCAGCAGGTGGTCCGAGAGGACGAAAGCCCCTTGCGTGGGGTAGAAGAGGTTGGCGTTCCACAGGTCGGGCAGCCCCATCCGGATCTGGTGGGCGCTCCACTTGAGGACGTAGAGATTGAAGAGCGGGTCTTCGAGGCTGGGGGTCAGGGCGTCTCCCCCCACGCGCCAGATGGGCCTCAGATAGATCAGCGATAGGAGCGTATACGCGGCCGTCACCGCGGCCCAAGCGAGCCAGCGGCGGCGGCTTATCCCCGGGCGGCCTGGACGACCAGGCGAAGCGTTCCCGTTCTGTTGCATGGACGGGAAAGAGTATCTTTCCGGCACCCCTTTTCGCTACCCTGCGCAGTCGCATGAACGCCTCTCCCCTTTCACCAACGACTGCTTCCCGTACTATCTGGGGTCTCTTCATCGTGGGGCTGGTGATCGCGATCGTGATGCTGGTCCGCAGCCAGGTGGGCGGCGACCAGCTCAACCTCCTGGCCCGGGGATGGCTGCTGGCCGCGGAAGGCAAGTGGATCTCCTATGGCAACCCCATGTCGACCGGCGGCAAGGCGCCAGGGGGGATCACGAGCCTCCTCGTGGGCCTGCCGCTCCTGCTGTGGCGGGACCACCGGGCGCCGAGCGCCGTCATCCTCCTCTTCCACGTCCTCGCATACTGGATCCTGGACGGCACGCTCCGGCGCATCCTCTCCCCCCGCGAGCGGGTGCTCCTGGCCCTGCTCTACTGGCTGAACCCCTGGCAGCTCTACTTCGCCTCGTTCCTCTGGAACCCGAATTACCTCTTTCTTTTCGGGGCCGTCCACCTGTGGAGCTGTCTCGCCCAGCGGGAGCGCGGCCGGTTCTGGCCCTCGTTCCTCCAGGCTTCGGGGCTGGCGCTGGCGTTTCAGATCCACGCCTCCTTCCTGCTGCTGGCCGTGGCCTCGCTCCTGCTCTGGCTGCGGCGGTACTTCCGGGTCCACTGGGGCGGGGCGATCGCGGGGGGAGTCCTGGCTTCGCTGCCGCTGATCCCGTGGGCGATCGAGGGCACCACCCATCCGGCGATCGTGACCGAGGCCAGCAAGGGTTTCCTGGGACGGGGGTTCGTCATGATCTTCCCCCTCCTGCGCGGTCTCGTGTACTGGCTGCGCTACGGCTCGCTCTACGTCTCCGAGAGGATGGCGGACTTCGACTTCTCCAGCCTCCTCGGCTCCGACCGTTGGCTGGGGCCGGGCCTCAATGCCGTTTCTCAGACCGTGCTCGCCCTGACCGTACTGATCCCTCTCTTCGCCAACGTCCGTCTCTGGCGCGGGGTACGAAGGAGCTGGAGGACAAAGCTCACGGCACCCATTGTTTCGGACCGCGAGTGGCTCAAAGGCTACGCCCGCCTCAGCTTCCTGGCGGCCGTCATCGTGTTTGGCTTCTCCCCGACGACGATCATGATGTGGCAGGGAGTGGTCCTCCTCCACGCCGCCATCCTGCCAGTGATCCTCTGGGCGGGCGCCCTCGGCCGGTCCCGCCGGGCGGGATGGGTTTCGA
>CAXTNS010000603.1:0-4361 GCA_964245465.1 uncultured Thermoanaerobaculia bacterium | reverse complement strand
CCTCCAGTAACCGCTGGTCCCCTGAGCTTTACCGCGGACTACCGCCGCACACTGCGTTCGTGGAATACAGCTTGGTCGAGGGACGTCTCCATACTTCTCTCCTTCGATGGGATTCAGATCCCTTCTGGCCTGGTCTTCGTTTTCGTACCTTCGAGGAACCACCAGAACAACCGTTTTGGATAACGGTTTCCTCTCTTGTCCGACGCCTCGATGAAATTACCCCGCACGATGTAAAGTCCCGCCGCGAGGTCCTAGTCCGTCTTTACGCTCTGCTCGTGAGGCCGTGGCAGAAGAGCCTTGAGCCCGGTGTCCGTCTCATCTTCGTCCCCACACACGATCTCTATCGTGTTCCTTTCGCGGCGCTCATCGACCCGCAGTCCGGGCGCTTTCTCGTGCAGGACCATGGCGTCTCCGTGGTCCCGAGCGCCACCGCGTTCCTGAACGCGATCAAGCGCGACCGTCGACTCGCTACTCAACCTCCCTCCAACCTCCTGCTGGTAGGCAATGCCAATACGGCTGCTCTAAGCCGTTTGCCGCAATTGCCGGCTGCTGCTCGCGAAATTGCCGCCCTGACCGCTCTCTACCGTGGTCTCAAAGTGCAGCTTCTTCAAGGAGGCCAAGCCACCAGGGATCGGGTCCTCACCGCCCTACCTGCCGCCGATTTGGTTCACATCGGGACGCACGCCATGCGGGATTCCTGCGATTCGTGGCGCAGTGCCCTCGTTTTGTCTCCAGGACAATCCGAGCCGGGCCTCCTGCCAGCGGATCAAGTCCGCCGCCTCCAACTGCCTCATACCCGTCTAGTCGTGCTGGCGGCCTGCAACACTTACTGCGGCAACATCTGTCCAAGCGAGGGCCCCAGAGCCTTGCGACCGCCTTCCTGACGGCCGGCGTTCCCGCAGTCGTGGGCAGCCTCTGGCCTGTGGAAGACGAAAGCACCTCCCGCCTCCTAATCCATTTCCACCGCGAGATGCGGCTGGGCGCCGACCCCCTCTCCGCTCTTCGCACCGCCCAAGTTGCCCAAGATCCGCACCCAACCGGACAACTGGACATGGGCAAGCTTTCAGTTGATCGGCGGAGTCAGAGAGCGGTTGCCGGGAACTTCTCCGGCCCGGGATCGCTCTTCGCTCGCTCAGACTGCTACGGCGCCGCGCCGGTAAGGGCCTGTGACCGCTGCCAGTTAATGAAAAGCCGCCCGTGCGGCTCAAGCGAGGCCGCGCAGCTTTGTTTCCCGACTGGCAGGCATGCAGGGCCTGAGGGACCGCGAGAGATCTTTGGGGAACGGAGGCGGCTCGCTCCCCCCGGAGGTTCTCGCGGCCCTTCAGGCCGACTGGTTTGTGGGGGCGTTGACCCCAGGGCATCGGCCTCCGGCCTCGGCCCTGGGCTGGGTTCTCACGACCCTTCGGGCCGCAAAACCGCAGGTAGACCTTGGATGAAGCGGCCGTCCCGATAGTCCTATTTGCGAGGGAGCAGGCTCGCGACGGGGATCGACGCCTCAGGCCGGGACAGGGGAGAGATGCTGTCTTCATCTCTGAGGACGGTCCGCGACATGTAGACGCCGTCCTTGGGCTCCCGGTAGATCTCCAGGCACCAGTCCACCAGGTTCACAATCCAGTATTCCTGGATTCCCTCGCGGGCGTAGAGGCGCGTCTTGCGTTCCTGGTCGTGGAGGAGAGAGCTGTCCGCGACTTCAATGATGAGGACGGTGGTCGTGGGGTGGGCGTAGAGGTAGTCCAGGAAATGACCGGGCACTACGGCGATGTCGGGCTGGGGCTCGGAATCGGAGCCCAGGGCCAGCGGAAATTGAGCCCGAATATCGTAGTCGCAGCCTTCCGGGAAAATGGAGCGCAGAGCTTCATGAGAAAGCCAGATGCCCGTTGCGTGGTAGCTGGTCTGCCGTGGCATCTCGCAGAGACTTCCCTCGACGAGCTCAATTCTCGCGTCAGGGTGGAAATAGCCCTCCTCGACGAGCCTCTCGTACTCTTCTCGCGTCAGGTGGCGGGCGGCGGTGGTGGTGGTCTTGACAGGGTCTGTGCTGGAGGCGTTCCTTTCTTTCATCTCCTCATGGTGTATGGCGAAAGCGGGGTCGGCATCGTCGAGACCGCGCTTGATCATCCCGATGAATGCGGTGGTCTGGCTCAGTCTCTGCTCGATCGGTCTGGCAGCCTCCCAGTCTTGCAGGGTGGCACAAGGGGCGATCTCAAAGATCCTATCCGTCAAGGCATCGAGCCGTTGTTGATCCTCGATGGTGAGGTCGCTGCCGTCGAGATGGCTCATGAGGAGGGCGATGCGTTCGTCGTTTAGCGCCTCGACCTCGGACTTCAGGGCGGCGTCGTCCCAACCTGAACCTTTTTCCGGGCCAGTGTGACAATTTGCCATAGAGAAGGGAGGGCTCTTCATCATCCTTCCAGGAAAAGCTCGCTCACCTCCACCCGGAAACTCGGCAGAACGGCGGAGGCCACGACCTCCCCCTTCTTCCCCTGGACGTGCTCGACGTAGCGCTTCCGGTCCGCGGAGAGGACATGGATGATGACCGACTCTGTTCGCGGATCGATGAGCCAGTATTCGGGAACACCGGCATCCCGATAGGCGGCGAGCTTCACGTCCTGGTCGAGGCGGCGCGTGGCCGGAGAGAGGACCTCTACAACCAGGTCCGGCACTCCTTCGAAAAAGCCGGCCCCCTTACGCGGCTGGTTGCCGGTGCGGAAGAAGACCAGATCCGGCTGAATCGGCGAGGCGATGCCGGGCAGTCTCACGTCGAAAGGTGAGGTGAGGACGATTCCCAGACGGTTCTCGTGGACGAAGCTCGAAAAGAGGCGAAAGGACTGGGAAACCGAGAACTGGTGGTCGTAGTTGGGAGCCGGAGCCACGTAGAGGGTTCCACGGATGACTTCGTAGCGCCGTCCGTCGTCCGGCAGGCGCAGATAGTCGTCATAGGTCCACTGCCCCTGAGGGGGCCAGATCAGCCCGTCATCTTCCAGGAAGCGTAACGGGATTGCGGGTTGGGCCATGAGTACCTCCTCGTGGACCAGAGTAACGGCCGGCCCGGGGAGCGTCAAGGCACGGGTTTAGGGAAAAGTAGCGGGTAGAGGCGATCTCGTCAAGGGTGTGCGGGCTCCTTCCCGCGATGGGATAGGATTCCGCCTCCATCTTCAGGAGACCATCATGCCGTTGCGATCCACAATCCGTCTGTTTCTTGCCTCCGGGCTTGTCCTCTCCTTCGTTTCCTGCGGTTCGGCGCCGCCTCCCGCGAAGACGCCTCCGGCGGCCCCGGTGGAGAAGGGGCCGCCTTCGGTCAACCTCCTTTGCCATGAAGGCGCCAAGGCGCTTCGGTTCGACAAGATCGGGGTGCCCAGCGGGGAGCGGCCGGCGGATGTGGCTTTGACCCAAGGGTCGATCTGGGTGCTGTTCGCTCAGGGGCGCCTGTTGCAGCTCAGCCGCGGCGGGGACAGTCTGTCCGTCCATACGCATGTGCTGCCCGCCGGTGAGGGGTGGAGCCGGCTGGCGGTCGATCCCGTGGACGAGTCGGTCTGGGCGGTGTCGCAGGATCACTTCAACCTGTACAGGGTCTCGGCCCAGGGACAGGTGAGCGTCATCCGGCTGCAGCGCAAGATCGAGGGGACCGGCGGCTTCTACAGTCTGGTCGTGGGACGGGACGCGATCTACGCCCAGCCGACCTGCGCGGAAACCGCCGTCTGGCGGCTCGACCGCGCTGGAAAGGTCCTGGGCACGGCGTTCGAGGCGCCGAAGCGGGAGGACGACGAGGCGTCTGAGGAGGCGGTGCGGGTCACGGAAGGGGCCACGGAGAAGCGGTGGGGTTGCGCCAACGTGTATATGGAGAAGGACGCGGAAGGGCGCATCCTGGTCTGGGACGACGAGCAGAAGGGCACCTTCCAGGTCGACGAGCAGGGGAACTGGACGCCCAGCGACTCGCGCCTGTTCACGCAGCTCCGCGATCCGGGTCCGGCGGTTTCCTTCAAGGGGGTTGCCGTGGGAGAGAAGATCGAGCAGTGGTACTTCACGGACGTCGTGGGCGACCTCTTCTTCTGGAAAGGGCAGCCGGTGTTCCTGGGGAGTATCACCACGAAGGAGCGGTCCCTGGGGAACGACACCGTCCTGCTCCTCCCGGGAGACAACGGGTTCCGGGAGGTGCTCATGGCCTGCAACGGTTTCCCCATTCGCCATGCCGTGACGGACGCGACGGGGTACGCGGCGATTTCGGAGGGGTTTCTGATTCTGGGGGAGATGGCGGGGGCGCCGGATTTGCCGTGATCCTGTAGGGGCGGCCCCATGTGGCCGCCCGGGGGGGGGGCGCGCTGCGGTAAGCAGCGGTTAAATCAAGGACAGCAAGAACATCAAGG
>CAXTNS010000602.1:3270-4367 GCA_964245465.1 uncultured Thermoanaerobaculia bacterium | reverse complement strand
GCGGTAGGTGGGCATCAGGAATTCCGGAACAGGAAGAGCAGAATCGCGAACGGCCCCCAGATCGCCAGATAAACCCAGGGCATCAAGGCCACCCCCAGGAACTGGGGGAGGTAGGAAAGCAGAATCAGCCCCGACAGCGCCAGCCACGCCACGTCCCGGCGCAGGGCCGCCCAGGGAAGCACCCAGAGGAGATACCAGGGGTAGACGGTGGCGGAGAGCAGGAGCAGCCGTCCCAAGAGGCGGCCCGTCCCTGTCACGGGATCGCGCTCGCGGAGCGAGAGGACAACGGCGAAGCCCGCTCCCGCCGCGAGCAACAGCCTGGCCAGGAACTGGGGATAGAGATAGGAATAGATGGGATTCCAGGCTTCCCAGACCTCCGTCCACTCCTTCAGCCGGTCGAGACCGTGGGCCAGGGCCGGCGCGGTACCCAAGGCGTCGAGCAACCGCCAAAGGGACTCGTAGAGGGGACCGTTGAACTCCCAGGAGACGCCGTAGGTCACCAGCCCGGGAGGGACGCCGCCCGTGGCCGCCAGCACCGGCAGGAGGGCGAGGGCCACCAGTCCGCCCGCCATCCCCAGGAACCGCCAGGGCCGGCCGCTGTGCCTGGCCCACAGGGGAAACGCGGCGAGCGGCACAAGCTTCGCCAGGACCCCCGCGGCCGCCAGCGTGGCCGCGGCTCCCAACCGGCGATACCTCGGCAGCAGCCACAGCACGGCGCCCACCAGGGCCGCCACGCCGAGCGCGTCCACGTGGCCCATGCCCGCCACCTCCAGGGCCACCAAGGGGTTCCAGGCATACCAGACGGTCCGGCCCTCGGGTACGCCCAGGCCGCGCGCCAGACCGAGCAGGAGCCAGCAGGCCAGCAGGTCCGCCCCAGTAGCCATCAGCTTCCAGGCCAGCATCGGAAGCGGAAGCCGGCTCGCTATACTGAAGGCCGCAACGGCGAGGGGAGGATAGACCGTGGGGACCTGCCTGTGGGGGAGACGTTGCCAGATCCCGTCGCGGAGGGGGATGAGCTCTTCGGCTTCCGGCGCCAAGGCATAAGGGTTGAATCCGGCCGCCGCCACCTTTCCATCCCAGAGGTAGCGCAGCATGTC
>CAXTNS010000602.1:2292-3260 GCA_964245465.1 uncultured Thermoanaerobaculia bacterium | reverse complement strand
CAGCGCCGGCGGGAGCGGCAGCAGCGGGAGCCGCAGCAGAAAGGCCCCCAGGAGGACCGCCCTCCCGATGGGGATGGTTGCGGTCTCGATCCGCCAGGCCACGAAGGGGAAGACAAGGAACGCGGCCCCCAGAAGGGCCAGCGTCAAGACCAGGGGATGAGCGAGATCGAAGACCAGCAGCAGGCCGCAGTGGATCACCACGAGCGGCAGCGAGAAGACGACCGATGACGAGCTTTGCCTGGGCACCGGCCCTCCTGCTGGCAGTCTATTACTCCGTCCTGGGGGTGCTCGCGCTCTTCGGGCTCCACCGCATGCTCCTGGTGGTGCTCTACCTGCGGACCCGCAAACGCGGGATGCCGCCGCCGGCCCGGCCGGCTGAATGGCCCGTGGTCACGGTGCAGTTGCCACTCTACAACGAGATGTACGTGGCCGAGCGGCTGATCGACGCCGTCTGCGCGCTCGACTACCCCGCGGACCGGCTGGAGGTCCAGGTGCTCGACGACTCGACCGACGAGACCACCGGGATCGTCGCCCGCGTGGTGGCCGCCTGGCGGGCGCGCGGCGTCGACGTCCACCACCTCCACCGCTCCGACCGCGCGGGCTTCAAGGCCGGCGCCCTGAAGGCCGGCCTCGCCCGGGCGCGCGGCGAGCTCCTGGCCATCTTCGACGCCGATTTCGTGTCCGCGCCCGACTTCCTGCAGCGGTCCGTCCCCTGGTTCGCCGATCCCGCCATCGGCATGGTCCAGGGGAGCTGGGCCCACATCAACCGCGGCTACTCCCTGCTGACCCGGGTCGAGGCCATCCTGCTCGACGGCCACTTCATGATCGAGCACGCGGCCCGCAACCGCAGCGGCTGTTTCTTCAACTTCAACGGCACGGCCGGCGTCTGGCGCCGCGCGGCCATCGAGACCGCGGGAGGCTGGGAGCACGACACGCTGACCGAGGACCTCGACCTCTCCTACCGTTCC
>CAXTNS010000602.1:352-2282 GCA_964245465.1 uncultured Thermoanaerobaculia bacterium | reverse complement strand
CCGAGCTCGCCGTCCCCTCCGAGCTGCCGGTCGACGCCGCCGGCTTCAAGAGCCAGCAGCACCGGTGGGCCAAGGGGGCCGCGCAGACCGGCCGCAAGCTGCTGGGGCGCCTCCTGCGGGCGCCGCTTCCCTGGCGGGTCAAGGCCGAGGCCTTCGTCCACCTCACCAACAACCTCAGCTATCCGTTGATGATGATGCTCGCCGTCCTCATCTTCCCCGCCATGCTGCTGCGCCGGGAGACCTCGGCGGGGATGCTGCTGCTGATCGACCTGCCGCTGTTCCTCTCGGCCACGCTCTCCGTGCTGGTTTTCTACGTGATGAGTCAGATCGCGATCGGTGATGACTGGAAGCGAAGGATTCGCCATCTGCCGGCCCTGATGGGGGTGGGCATCGGCCTCTCCGTGAGCAACGCCCGGGCCGTGGTCTCGGGGCTCCTCCACCGGGGCGGCACCTTTCACCGCACACCCAAATACCGCATCGAGCGGGCTGGCCAGGATTGGACCGCCAAACGCTACCGGGCCGGCTCGGACCCCACTCGGCCGGTCGAAGCCAGCCTCGCTCTCTATTTCCTGGGCTGTACCCTCTATGCCCTGGCCGCCGGAATGTGGCTGTCCATCCCCTTCCTCTACCTTTTCGTCCAGGGCTACGGCTACATGGCCGTTCTCAGCTATCGGACGGGACGGACGCGCTAAAATAAAGCCATGGCTTCTCTGGAGCGCTATTCCAGCCCGCACGTGACGTTGAGACCGGCGGCGCCCAGGGATGCCGACCTCCTGCGCCAGTGGCGCGCCGAGACCAGCGTGCGGCGCTATCAGCCCCTGAACGAGCTGCCCACCGCCCAACTGCGGGCCGACGTCGCGAGCCAGCGCATGGCCGACCTTTATCGCGGCCGGGGCGAGAAGTTCCAGTGGATCGTCCAGGTAGATTCCCAGCCGGCCGGCTGGATCACCCTGGTGGTCAGCAACTGGGAGCACGGCCTGGCCGAGGTCGGCTACGCCCTCTCGACGCCCTTCCAGAGCCGGGGCGTGATGAGCGAGGCCCTGGGCATCCTCCTGGACGACCTCTTCCAGAATACCCTCCTGGAACGGATCGAGGCCCGTTGCGCCGTCGAGAACATCGGCTCCCAGCGCGTGCTGGAGAAGAGCGGCTTCGAACGGGAGGGCCGCCTACGCGGCTACTTCAAGCTGCGCGGGCGGCGGATGGACAACTACCTCTACTCCCTGCTGCGCGAGGAGTTCCTGGCGCGGCAGGCGGGCCGCCGCTGACGTCCCACCCTGCCGCGCCAAGCAGGCGCTACTTTGGTGGCACCGTGATGTCCGCTTCCGCCGTGGCCACCTTGCCGCTCAAGGGATCATAGACGGCCACTACGACGTGGCTGGCCTTGCCCTGCAGCGTGAGCTTGGTGTCGTAGCGCACGAACTTGCCGGGCGTCGGCGGCTTCTCGGACGAGAGGCTGAGCGGCATGACCGGGATCTCCGAGCTGTTGCCTTTATCATCCGAGGCCGCGAAGCGGAGCTCGAGCTGGGCCGCGTATTTGCCGGCCACCGGCACAGCCGTGATGATGGCTGCCGGTAGGCCCAACGTCACGGGAATCTCGGTCTGGCCCCGTTTCGTACGCACGGGCGTACCCAGTCGCATGGGCATGGGCAGTGCCCCCGGGAAGCTGCCGAAGAGCAGCGCGCTTTCGACCTTCATCGAGACCTCGGCCTTGCGCGACAGGTCGAGGAAATTGCTGCGGGAACGTACTTCGAGACCGGGACGCCGTGCTTCGACCTTGATGTCGTGGCGCTTGTCGTTGCGCTGCCAGGCGGGGGAGAAGCCGAGCCAGTAGTAGGAGCGGGTGTCGGCGCTCGCGTTCGCCAGCGCCACCATGCGGTTGCTGTTGAGCATGGGCTTGCCGCCCGTCTCCTCGGCGAGGAAATGCAAGGAC
>CAXTNS010000602.1:0-342 GCA_964245465.1 uncultured Thermoanaerobaculia bacterium | reverse complement strand
GCTCTCCGAGGTTGCCGAACCCGACCCGGCTCTCGCGCGGAGCCGCGGCCTCGACGTCCGCCGCCGCCGACGGCTGGGTGCCGGGCACGTCCACGGGGTAGAGGGTGTAGCCGAGGAGGTTGGCCGTGCTCGTCAAGGGGCGGAAGATGTCTTCACCGTCCTCGACTTCGCGGGAAGGAGTGGTGGGATCCGCGCCGAGGACGTAGCTCTCCACCGAGAACGGCCATCCTCCCGAGAGCAGCAGCATCACCTTGCGGCCATCCGGTGCGGCGAACCCGCGCAGGGCGCTCACCGCGGCTCCAACCACCCCGCGCATCTGGCGGACCAGGGTCTGTGCATAAG
>CAXTNS010000601.1:2636-4382 GCA_964245465.1 uncultured Thermoanaerobaculia bacterium | reverse complement strand
GTCGTGGTCTTGGCTCTCGAGTCTGGTGAGCCCATTGTGCTGTCCCATGCGAAGAGCAAGAGCTTTGGGAAGCGATGGAAGAGATTCGCCGGGGTGAGTACGTCGATGGCGAGGATCTCCTGACCGAGCTACGCTCTCTGCGGTCTTGAGATACCAGCTTCGGATCTCTTGTCGAACGGCTGCTCAGCAGATACGAGCCGCTGTCAGATGGTGGATTGAGAACCGGCCGAAGGCTCCAACGGCCTTTGAAGAGGAATTGGCAAGAGGATTCGAGTTGGCGAGCACGTTTCCTTCGGCTGGAGAGCCGGTGCCTCAGTCTCGGCTTTCAGATGTCCGCCGTGTCCTCCTGGGGCGTATCCATTACCACCTCTACTACTCCGTCTCTCACGAGGACGGGACAACGGAGATCCTGGCGCTCTGGCATACGAGCCGAGGCAACTTGCCGAAGTTCTGAGGACTTATGTTCGACGCTGGTCGACCTCCTCGGCTATCCGAAGCGGACGGGCGGGTCGGTGGACTACGGCCTCCTCTGGGGACTGCGGGAGGAGCAGCGGAGCGAGGAGCCCAAGGTCCGGAAGGTCCTGGACCAACTCGCGGCGGGGTACGATCTGGTCTACAGCGAGCAGGAAGGGCGGGTGCGGCTACCGCATCCGCCTTGGAGAGGCATCTCAGGGGTTGTCGAACACCACCACCCGGTTGGCCCCGGCATCGCTCACGAAGATCTCGCCGCCCGGCCCCACGGCCAGCCCCGAGGCGTTGCAGAGAGAGGACCGCCCGAGCCCTTCGGGCACGCCCGTGGAGTTGCCGATGGTGCACGGCTCGCCCAGTTGGAGCGAGGGGCTGCCGCCGTCGCGCGGGAAGCGGTAGACGTGGGGCCCCGCGGCCACATAGATGCGGGACTCCGAGTCGGTGGCCATGCTGTTGATCTGGAAGTAAACACCCTCTCCCAACGCTGAAGGATCGATCAGCTTGCGAGCCTGGGCGCCCGACAGGAGAGGCTGTTCGAACGCATATAGGTTGCCACTGATGCCCACCAGCAGCCGTCCTCCAGCGTCCATGGCCAGCAAGCCGCCGTAGACGTTGGTGCCGGGATGGGTGGAGTTCGGCTCGGAGAAAAAGGTCGCGGCGTCACTGGCGCTGGCGCCGATCACGCGGTCGGCGGCGGCATCGCGGCGCACCGGATCATTGAATTCGAGGATGCGGTTCTTGAGGATGTCGGCGACGTAGACGTTGCCCGCCTTATCGACGGCGACGCCGCCCGGCTGGCACAGTCCATACAGCCCGCTCCTGCAGCCCGTCCCGCCCAGCTCCCGGTCAGCAACGATGTCGGTGGTGAAGGGTGAAACGTAGCCGAGCACCCGCTGGTTGCCGGGATCGGCGACCCAGACGGTTCCCTTGGCGTCCACGGCGATACCGTTGAAGTAGTCATAGTTGTAGAAGCAGAGCGAGGCGAGCGAGCGGCCGCCGGTGTTGCAGCCCGATGCCCAGCGGTCGGGCTGGCCGAGCATCAGGTCCGCGGGCTGACCGTTGGCGAAACCCCCGGCGTCGGCCCAGCCGAGCACGCGGTTGTTGGCGATGTCGAGGACATAGAGATGAGTCGGGCTGGAGTGGGTGTCGAGGGCGACTCTGCCGGGGAATTCGAAGCCGTCCCGGTCGACGAGGTTGGCCTCAATCTGGTCGGCCCGGACCTGGCCCAGCAGGAGATCGGCGCGTCCATTTCCTTGCCATGGGTCGAGGAAGCCGAGG
>CAXTNS010000601.1:0-2626 GCA_964245465.1 uncultured Thermoanaerobaculia bacterium | reverse complement strand
TTCCTGCAGATGAACCCGGTCCCGCTCGACCGGGCGCATTGCCCGCAGGTGGACCTGGTCCAGCACGCGGCCGCCGCCTGGGACAAGGCGCTGGTGCTCGGCCGCGATTACGGCTTCCGCAACGCGCAGGCGACCGTCATCGCGCCGACCGGCACGATCGGCCTCGTGATGGATTGCGACACGACCGGCATCGAGCCCGACTTCGCGCTCGTGAAGTTCAAGAAGCTCGCCGGCGGCGGCTACTTCAAGATCATCAACCGCATGGTCCCGGCGGGGCTCAAGGCGCTCGGCTACGGCCCCGCCCAGATCGAGGCGATCACCGCCTACGCCGTTGGCCGCGGCACGCTCAAGGGCGCCCCTGGCGTCGACCGCCAAGCCGCCGGCGGCAAACACCGGCTGCGCGGTGACGTGCAGATTGGGATCGTAGACCCGCGCCGAAAGAACGGCAGGGATGACCTTGTCGGGCTGGGTGTCGCCCTCCACGGGAGAGCGGTAGCCGTAGATTTTACCCTGCTCATGGCTGCCCACCCAGACGTCGCCGTCGGGCGTGACGGCGATCCCCTTGACGTTCTGGCAGGTGCCGTCGCAGATTCTGCCGCCCTGACTGAAGAGGACGTCCGCGGCTCCCTGGCGCACCAGCGGCTGCTTCCAGACCATGACGCGGTCCATGTACGCGTCGGCCACGTAGAGGCGTCCCTGCCCATCGACGGCGACCCCTTTGGCAAGGGCGATCTGGTCCGGGGCGGCAGGGTTCCATACGGCATTGTTGGCGTCGAGACCGGGTTGGCCGAAGACGCGGTCGGGGACGGCGTCGGTATCGAGCGGCCGGTCGAACCCGACCACGCGGTCGTTGTTGCTGACGTAGAGGTTGCCCTGCGTGTCCGCGGCGAGCCCCTGGGGATCGATCCCCTGGGGGCCGTGGTACCCACCCTGGTCGAAGCCTGCCTGGCCGAGGACCACGTCGGCCACGCGATCGCTCTCGAAGGGGCGCCGGTAACCGAGACCCCGCTGATTGAACTGATCGGCGACATAGAGATTGCCTTCGCCGTCGACCGCCAAACCCGGCTCGTAGGCGAAATGGTAGGCGGAGGACTCGACCAGGCAGAGGCTGGCCGCTGAGATCCCGCCGCTGTTGCAGTCGTTCGAGCGCGCATTCGGCTGACCGATAATCACATCCGCGGGCGCCCCGTTGTGCAGCGCCGTCACGTCGCGCCAGCCCAGCACGCGGTTGTTGCCGGCATCGAGCACCCACAGACGGTTCGGGGTGCGGCTGGTGTCGACCGCCACCCCCCAGGTCTGCGAGAGGCCGCGGGCGTCGAGGCGGTTGGGCATAAAGCCGCGGAAGCTGGGCTGCCCCAGTTCCCGGACCGCCTCTTCAGCGGCGTGAAGCTCGCCGCCGCCACCGATCGAGGGAAGGGCGAGCGAGAGGAGGGCGAGCGACAGCGACCACGCCGTATGCTTTTGTCTCATTTCTTCATGATAACACCCATTGCCACCAGCATCTCCTTCACGGCCGCTTGCCAGGATAAGCGCAGCATCTGAGAAGAAAAGACTCGCGTCCGTCTAGTCACTCAAAGGAGCCTGTAATGGCAATTCAGATCCGGATCAATAGCATCACAGCACCGGAGGGATTTCTCCTTGCACCCCTCGATGGAAACGAGTTTCCGGCGGTTCTATCGGTCGTGAGTCCCGAGGGTATGACCGGAGCGGTGCAACTGCGCGTCAACACCACGGAAGTGGCCGTTCGGCTCTCGACGACCGAAGTCGAGATCGGCGGTGTCGAGGCGACGATCGTTGCCACCTCGCGCAGCAAGCGGCGCGGTGACATCATCCTGCAAGCTGAAGTCGATGGGCTGGTCGTCGGCCAACTCCTCCTGACGTCGATCAGCAATCCTCGTGTGCGGTTCGCCGGACGTTTCGAGTCCCGCTTCGCAACGAACAGTGACTTCTACAACGAGCCGCGAGGCACCCCGAGGGGCTGGACCTGGGCGCTTGAAGGAGAGCCCGATTTCGTTCCGGCACAGAACAACGTTCCCACACAGCCGGGCATGGCCGTTGGCCGCGTGGTCCGCTTCCACGATCCCGCCGCTCTACGGACACACGTCCCGCCAATTGGTGTCTTTGTGACGGCGATCGAGGGTGACATCGAAGGTGATGTCGTGGTCTTTACGGGCGGCGATTCACTCCTCGGCGAGAAGGTAAGTCTCGGCCCCAACACCTACTTCGCCTCGAACCGGCCGGCCAACCCCGCCGATCCGCCGCCCATTGAGGTCTGGGATGACCGCGAAGAGCCGTTGGATGGGTTCGAGTTGCACCCCGGGAGCCGGTTCTCGGGGGGCTCGAAGAAGCTCACGGATCGGCCTCAGTCGAGCGGCTTCACCAATCTCACGGGGGCTGAGATTCAGGAATACGGGATCATCCCGCTGCAGACGTTTGCCGAGCAGCGCAGGAAGACGCTTCTGGCCGACTACACGGCGCTCTCGGAAGATGACCGCAGGAACACCGCTACGGGACGAAATCTCGCAAAACGCATCGGCCACCTTGGCGGTGCTCCGGAACTCAACATCCCGCGGCTGAAGAGCACTCTGACGGCCGGCTATAGCGGCAAGGAGATCTACACCGGTAT
>CAXTNS010000600.1:4171-4386 GCA_964245465.1 uncultured Thermoanaerobaculia bacterium | reverse complement strand
GGGCCGCCCCTACACCAGCTCCGGCTCCCGCAGCACCGTTCCCAGCAGCCCCTGCAGCTTGGCCGCCGCAGCCTGCCCCGCCGCCAGGACCTCCTCGTGGGTGACCGGCGCGTCGGTCAGGCCCGCGGCGGCGTTGCTGACCATGGAGACGCAGAGGCAGCGCATCCCCATGTGGTGGGCGGCGATGTCTTCCAGGACGGTCGACATCCCCGTGA
>CAXTNS010000600.1:217-4161 GCA_964245465.1 uncultured Thermoanaerobaculia bacterium | reverse complement strand
CATCCGGACCTCGGCGGGGGTCTCATAGCTGGGGCCGGCCACGCCGGTGTAGACGCCCTCGGGGAGGGGAATGCCGAGCCCACTGGCGACCCGGCGGGCCAGGGCGCGCAGCCGCGGGTCGTAGGCGTGGGTCATGTCCGGGAAGCGGGGACCCCAATCCGCCGGGAGCTGGCCGCGCAGAGGGTTCATTCCCAGGAGGTTGACGTGGTCCCTGATCAGCACCAGGTCGCCCGGCTGGTAGTCCGGATTGAGCCCGCCCGTGGCATTGGTCATCACCAGCACCTTGGCGCCCAGCAGAGCCCCCAGGCGGATGGGGAAGACCGTCTCGTCCGCGCTGTATCCCTGGTAGGAGTGGAGGCGCCCCTTGAAATAGAGGACGTGGCGGCCCGGCAGGGGCTCGAACATCTCGACCGCGAGCGGGTGGCCTTCGACCGCGTGAGTGGGGAAGGGGAGGAGGAACTCGAGCTGTACCGGCCCGTGGGTCCTCTCTCCAAAATCCACCGCCAGGCCGGAGCCGGAGACCAGGACCACGTCCGGCCGCGGCCAGCCCAGCGTGTCGAACCTCTCCACGGCGGACTTGTGGCGCTCGATCAGCGTCTCCAGTCCCGCTGGCGTTTCGTCGAGGGAGTGGTGGACCAGCCCTTCCAGATCATCGGTCTCTTCCATGGACGCGTATCGTAGCAGCGCTACTCTGTTTTCTGTTGGTTCTCCTGAACGGGCACTGCCTTTGCACCTGACGGTACGAAGCTGTGCAATCTCGCCAGCTAAATACCGAAACAGAGAAGGGGAGGTAGGGCGATGGGACGGATTCTCCGCTGCTTGGGTCTCTTCGGAGTCCTGGCCCTGGTGAGCCTCACTCCGGTGGTGCCCACGGAAGCCGCGACGTGCAACACGTTCAAGTGGTATCAGGCCTGCGGGCCGACCTCGGATCAGCAGTGCCAGGCGGCCTGCGGCTCCTGCCAGATGTGCCTGAGCGTCTACCAGTTCAATCCCTGCGTGTACGAGTGCCGGTGCGCCTGCTGAGTCGTTTCCAAGGGTCGCCGACCGGATTGTCTAGAGTGCCGTCCATAAGGGATCCTAGCAGCAGGCCAGGCGGTCTGCGCCTGTCCCTCGGACCGAGTGGGACGCACTCTTCTTGGTGAGGGCCTTGTTCGCCCAAGGAGGATGCCATGATCCGACGCCTGATATTCGCTCTCTGTCTGCTCGCCTTCGCGCTCTTCGCCCCTGCGGCCGCCCCTGACCTTGCCGCCTCCGAGGACTGTGGACCCGATTTCTGCAGTCAGGAGGCCTTGGCGGCCTGCCGCGCCTCCTGCCCGCCTCCTTTCGGCGTGCTCATCTGCCGCGAAGCGACCTGCCGCACCCTCTGCAGGTGCACCTGATTGAGCCGGGCAGCTCCGACCAGCGATCAATCGCCGGGCTACGAGGAGCGCCCCACGAGTGGGCTTTCAAGCCAGGCTCACCCGGCACCTTCTTAGCCCGGGCATCCACGCCCGAGCAGGGCGTGCAACCCCTCCCCTGATACGCTATCTTTGCGGATCGACGGCCGGTTTTCATGCCGGCCGTCTCCGCAGAGAGGGAGAGCGTCCCATCCATGTCCGAGCTCGACGATCAGATTCAAAACCGGAGGGAGAAGCGCCAGCGGCTGGCGGAGGCGGGGATCGTCCCCTATCCGCACCGTTTCGAGTGGGACCTGGAGCCCTGCGGGGTCTGCCAGGCCTATAACGACAAGACGGCCGAGGAGCTGGAGGCCGCGGGCATCCGGCTGCGGGTGCCCGGCCGCGTGCGCTCCATCCGCAGGCAGGGGAAACTTGCCTTCGCCGATGTCCATGACGGCAAGACCAAGCTCCAGCTCTTCATCCGCCGTGATGACCTCTCGGAGGCGGGCCGGCTCGTGCTGGAGAACCTGGACCTGGGCGACGTCGTGGGAGCTGCCGGGGCGTTGATCCGGACGCGGACGGGCGAGCTGTCGCTCAAGGTGGATGAGCTGACGCTGCTCTCCAAGGCTCTGCGGCCGATGCCCGAAAAGTGGCACGGCCTGGCTGATATCGAGACCCGATACCGCCAGCGCTACCTGGACCTCGCCACCAACGAGGAGTCGCGGGTGGTCTTCGAGGTGCGGGCGGCCCTGGTCAAGGGGATCCGGGAGATCCTGGACACCAAGGGGTTCCTGGAGGTGGAGACGCCCATGATGCAGGTGATCCCGGGCGGGGCCACGGCACGGCCGTTCAAGACCCACCACAACGCGCTCGACCTGGATCTCTACCTCCGCATCGCGCCCGAGCTGTTCCTGAAGCGGCTGCTGGTGGGGGGCATCCCCCGGGTCTACGAGATCAACCGCAACTTTCGCAACGAGGGGATCTCGACCCGGCACAACCCCGAGTTCACTATGCTGGAGTTCTATTGGGCCTACGCCGACTACCAGGACCTGATGGACCTGACGGAGGAGCTGCTGACCGTCCTGGCCGAGGTCGCGCGGCGGATCCAGGGCAAAGACCAGCTCACCTGGGAAGGGCGGCCCATCGATTTCTCTCCGCCCTGGCAGCGCCTGACCATGCGCGAGGCCATCACCCGCTTCGGAGGCGTGCCGGCCGAGCGGCTGGAGGCGGCGGAATCGGTGCGCGCCGTGCTGGAGGAGAAGGGGCTGCCCATCCCGCCGGGAGGGACCTACGGGTATCTCGTCATGGGCCTGTTCGAGCACACGGTGGAAGAGCACCTGTTCGATCCGGTCTTCATCACCGACCACCCCACGGACGTCTCTCCGCTCGCCAAGCAGCGGCCGGACGATCCCCGGTTCACCGAGCGGTTCGAGCTCTACGTCGCCGGCATGGAGATGGCCAACGGCTTCTCCGAGCTCAACGACCCGGACGTGCAGGCGGAGCGCTTCCGCCAGCAGGTGGCGGCCCGGGAGACGGGCGACGTGGAGGCTCACCTCTACGACGCCGACTACGTGCGTGCCCTGGAGCACGCCATGCCGCCGGCCGCGGGCATCGGCATCGGCATCGACCGGCTGACCATGCTGATGACCGACCGGCAGTCCATCCGCGACGTGATCCTGTTCCCGCACATGCGGCCCGAAACAGAGGCGTAGGGCGGCCCTCCCCCCGCCCAGGGCGGCCCCATGAGGCCGCCCCTACTGATAGGCTACCGGCTTCCATGAGCCGCCTTCTCCTCCGCAAGCTCCCGTTCCCCGCCATCCTGGCCCTACGATACCTGCGCAGCACGCGGCGGGATGCCTTCGCGAGCTTCCTTTCAGCGGTGGCGGCCGGCGGGCTGGCGCTGGGAGTGGCGGCGCTCATCCTGTCGCTGGCGGTGATCTCGGGCTTCCAGAGCGCCCTGCGCTCGGAGCTGCTGGGGCGCACGCCTCAAATCGAGGTCGAGCTGCCGCAGGGCGCGGACGCCGAGGCCGCCCGGGAGGCCGTGCGCAAGGTCGCGGGCGTGAGCGCCGTCCAGATCCAGGTGCGGGGCGGCGGCTGGCTGGTGGACGAAGGCAAGGTCCAGCCGGTCGAGCTGGTGGGTTTCGACGGCACGGTCCCGCGCTCCTTCCCGGGGGCCGCGGGCAAGCCCGAGGGCCTTTACGTGCCGGCGGCGCTCGCCGCCCGCTGGGGGCTTGAGCCCGGCCAGGTCGTGGAGGTGGCCTCGCCCAAGCCCACGCTGACGCCGTTCGGTCCCCAGCCGCGGGTGCGCGGCGTGCCGCTCGCCGGCACCTACGAGAACGGGCGCACCCAGGAAGAGAGAGAACGGACGGCCCTGCCGCGGGGGATCGCCGAGAGCCTGCTGGGCACGGCGGACCGCCGGCTGGACGTGGAGGCGGCGGACCTCGACGCCGCCCTCGACGTGGCGGACCGGCTGCCGGAGGTGCTGCCACGGGGGAGCGAGGTGCGGACCTGGAAGGATCTGAACCGGCCGCTTGCTGGAGATGATCAGCGCCAGGTCCGCCACCAGGG
>CAXTNS010000600.1:0-207 GCA_964245465.1 uncultured Thermoanaerobaculia bacterium | reverse complement strand
TGCCCGGAGGTTGGCGACGCTGGTGATGGGCGGGGCCGTCTCCCTGATCGCCCTGGGGGCCGCGCTCGCCCTGGTGGCGGACCTGGCGCTGATCATCTCCAGCAAGCGGCCGGAGATCGGCATGCTCGGCACCATGGGGGCGACCCCGGCGACCCTGCGCAACGCGTTCGTGCTGCTGGGCGGGCTGGTCGCCGGTTCCGGCATGCT
>CAXTNS010000599.1:0-4399 GCA_964245465.1 uncultured Thermoanaerobaculia bacterium | reverse complement strand
GGTACGGCAGCACCCGGGCCTGCGCGATCTTTTCGGGATCGCGCAACCGCGCGGCCACGATCTCCACCAAGCCCGGAACCTCGAACACGCCGTGCCGCTGGAACGTGTTGAGGTTCATCCGGGTCATCTGCCACGAGGCCCGGCGGGCGATCGCGGCCCATTCGTCCCGGCCCAGCGGCAGCGCCGTCAGCATCTGGAACGGCACGTCCGGCACCTCAGCGGTACCTGCGCCGGCGGGATCGGCCTTGTACCGCTCGAAGGCCTGCACCACCGGCGGCAGGTCCTCCACCGCCACGGTCTTGCCAATCAGCCAGCCATACAGCGCCTCGCGCGACTTCGTGGCCGGCTTCGGGTGGACCATCTTCAGCACGTCCGCCAGCGACGGAGCGTTGCCCACCGAGCCGTTGAAGATCTGCTCGTCGGTCCGCCGGTCCAGCCAATCCAGGATCAGCCGCTTCGGCACCGTACCCAGGGACTTCCGGCCCGTGGCGCCCGAGCGGACGATCTGCACGAAGTTGCGCAGCATCCTCGGGCTGTCGATCACCCGCGGGAAGACCTTGCGCAGCAGACCGGCGTCCTTCGTGGACAGGACCGCCGCCAGCAGCGCCGGCAGGTCCTTCATCACAGCCCGCTCGCGGGCATAGACCGCGGCCCGGGCGATGAATTCCGGCTCCACCTTCGCGCACAGGCCGAGCACCGTGTCGAGTTGCATCGCGGCCGAGGCGTAGAAGGTCGTGGACAGGCAGCCCGTCGCGGCGTAGAGGGCGAGGGCGTGCCGGTCGTCGAGCGCGTAGGCCTTGCCGCCCGCCTCGTTCACCGTATCCGCCTTGGGGGCCAGCTTGCCACGGATCGTCTGGAACAACGTCTTGCTCGCCATTCTCCACCTCCTCGTGCCTCGTTCGCAGCAGGGATACTCCACAGTCCGTACCAGTCCGTGAAAACCGCTGGCCACGAGCGATCAACTCTCCTGTTTTCAACGGCTTATCCCGTCACCCTCCCGTACCTCAACCGTCCGTGCCCGTCCGCGTCTCCTATCCTCCCGGATAGCGATGTAGAATCCCAGCTATGCCCCGCGTGGTGATCGGCCTCATCGGAGCCACCCTGGACGCCGGCCGCGACCCCTCCCGCTGGGAGTCGTGGCGCCCGAGCGTGGCCCTCTGCCAGCACGAGGATTTCCTGGTGGACCGCTTCGAGATCCTCTACGAACGGGGCCGCGAATCCCTGGCGGAGACCGTGCGCGCCGACGTCGGGTCCGTGTCGCCCGAGACCGAGGTCCGGCTGCACGAGATCGCCCTCCGGGACCCGTGGGATTTCGAGGAGGTCTACGGCGTGCTCCAGGACTTCGCCCGGGGCTATCCTTTCGATCCGGAGCGCGAGGAGTACCTGCTCCACATCACGACGGGTACCCACGTCTGCCAGATCTGCATGTTCCTGCTGGCCGAGGCGCGCTACTTCCCGGCCCGCCTGCTGCAGACCGCGCCGCCGCGGCGCAAGCGCCTGGGGACGAGCTCCTACCGGGTCATCGACCTCGACCTCTCGCGCTACGACGCCATCGCCCGGCGCTTCGCCCGGGAGCAGAGCGAGGGGCTCTCCTTCCTGAAGGCGGGGATCGAGACGCGCAACGCCGCCTTCAACCGGCTGATCGAGCGGATCGAGCGGGTGGCCATCTCCTCGCACGCGCCGATCCTCCTCACCGGCCCCACGGGCGCCGGCAAGTCGCGGCTGGCCCGGCGGATCTACGAGCTCAAGAAGCAGCGCCGGCAGGTCAGCGGGCCGTTCGTGGAGGTCAACTGCGCGACGGTGCGGGGGGACGGCGCCATGTCCGCCCTCTTCGGGCACAAGCGGGGGGCCTTCACGGGCGCCCTCCAGGACCGGGCCGGCCTGCTCCGTTCGGCCGACAGGGGAATCCTCTTTCTCGACGAGATCGGCGAGTTGGGACTGGACGAGCAGGCCATGCTGCTACGGGCCGTGGAAGAGCGGCGTTTCCTGCCCGTGGGCTCGGACGCCGAGGCGGAGAGCGATTTCCAGTTGATCGCCGGCACCAACCGGAGCTTGGCCGACGAGGTCCGCCAGGGGCGTTTCCGGGCCGATCTGCTGGCGCGCATCGACCTCTGGACCTTCCGGTTGCCGGGTCTGGCCGAGCGGCGGGAGGACGTGGAGCCCAACCTGGCCTATGAGTTGGAGCAGATCTCCGCCCGTACGGCCGCCAGCGTGACCTTCAACAAGGAAGCCCGTCAGCGGTTCCTGGCCTTCGCCGTCTCCCCGGCGGCGAAGTGGACGGCCAACTTCCGCGACCTGAACGCCGCCGTCACGCGGATGGCGACCCTGGCGCACGGAGGCCGCATCACCGTCGAGGTCGTCGAAGAGGAGATCGCCCGCCTGCGGGGCGCATGGGAAGAGCCCGCCGACGGGCAGGATGAGGCCCTTCTCGTCTCCCTGCTGGGCACGGAGCGGACCGCGGACCTGGACCGCTTCGATCGGGTTCAGCTCGCCGAGGCGGTCCGCGTCTGCCGCGCCTGCCGCTCGATGGCCGAGGCCGGCCGCACGCTGTTCGCCGCCTCGCGCCAGAAGAAGAAGGTGGCCAACGACGCGGACCGCATCCGCAAGTACCTGGCGAGCCACGGGCTGTCCTGGGCTGAGGTCTGCGCTCCGCCGCGGGATTAGCGGGTACACGGCCCGTTCCAGCACTACGGCGGCCGTATGAGCCGTACGGCGCCCGTTTGAGCCAGGGCGAGCCCCAGAAGTCCAAGGAGCAGTGCATTCCGATACCTCCCCTTCCCGCGGTTTTCCCCTCCCGAGGGCGCGTTCTCCCCTCGCTGTCTCCGAACCGAACGAAGCGAGGGAGCTACAAATCAAGTCCCAACGCGGCGGGAGGCGCGTCCGTACAATCCTGAAAAGGGATTGTCCATGATGCGTTCGTCTCTCGCCGCTCCTCCCTCGGCGCCTCCTGTGACAGGCGGCAGCCGGTTCCTGGTGGTCTCCTTCCACGGCCTGGCGCCCCATACGCAGCAGCCCTGCCAGGAGCTGCTGCTCCAGTTGACCGCCCTCGGCGTGCCTCGGGTCTCTCTGCTGGTCGCTCCCTGCCGGCAAGGAGTTAGGGGGATCGAGGAGTGTCCCTCTTTCGTCCGTTGGCTAGCCTCCCTGGCCGAGGCGGGCCACGAGGTCTGTTTCCAGGGAAACCCGCGGATGGCCGTGCCCGTCGTGTCCTTCAGCGTGGACAGTGCCTGGCACCGCATGACTTCGCCCCTGATGGGCCGCCTCTGCTTCAAGGCCGCCCGCAAGGCCCCCATACTGCGGATCGACGTCCATCCAGACGATCTCTATGAACGCGGCGTGCGCCGTACCCTGGTCGCCCTGCTGCGCAAGGCCCTCCGGGACCGTACCCCCGCCACCTACGGCGAGCTTGCCGCCCTGGCGTCACAGCCCTGACGACAACCTGTCACATCCCCCGCTTCTGTTCAGGGAGCCAGAGGGTTAAGATGCGGCAGCGAAAGGAATAACGCGATGGCGATGGAAAGACGATTGGATCATGATCTCGACCGGGTGCGCCAGACTCTGCTCAGGATGGGCGGCATGGTGGAAGGCATGGTCGCCAAGGCGACCCAGGCGCTGCTCGATCGCAACAATCAGCTCTGCGACGAGGTGATCGAGGGCGACAATGACGTCGATCACCTGGAGATCGAGATTGACGAGGCCTGCCACCTCATCCTCGGTACCAAGCAGCCGACGGCCGTCGACCTTCGCTTCCTGGTGGCCGTGATGAAGATCAACGGCGACCTCGAGCGGATCGGCGACTCTGCGGTCAACATCGCTCAATCGGTCGTGCAGCTCAACGACCACCCTCCCCTCAAACCCTACATCGACCTGCCGCACCTCTCGGAGCTCGTCCAGGCCATGGTGCGCAAGGCCCTCGACGCGTTCGTGCGGCGCGACACCGAGCTGGCCACCGAGGTCTGCAAGTCGGACGACGCCGTGGACGGCCTCTACAAGCAGATCTTCCGCGAGCTGCTGACCTACATGATCGAGGATCCCAAGACGGTCAGCCGCGCCCTCCACCTGCTCCTGCTCTCGCGCAACCTGGAGCGGATCGCGGACCATGCCACGAACATCGCCGAGGACGTCATCTACTACGTCGAGGGACGGGACATCCGTCACCAGCACGAAGCAATTTCCTCGAAGATAGGATGACGGGCGAAACGCTGCCCCAGGGCAGCTTCTGACCTCCCCTACGGACCTCCTCAAAAAGCGAAGCGCCCCACCCCCGTACCGCGGGAGTGGGGCGCCGTGTTGGTGGCCGCCGAGGCTAGACCGTCGCCTTGCGGCGGCGCATGAGGCCCAAGGCGGCGAGCATCAGGCCGAGGCCAAGGGCCATCAGCCCGAAGTCGGAGAGGGTCGGGAT
>CAXTNS010000598.1:0-4416 GCA_964245465.1 uncultured Thermoanaerobaculia bacterium | reverse complement strand
GTCGGGCTGTTCCTGGTCGGCGGCATCAAGGGCGCAGTCATCGCCTTCTTCCCATGGATCACCGTGATGATTCTCGTCGTGCTGAGCCGGAACCGCCGCTGAGGCGTCACGGCCATCCGGCGCCCGGCACGCCGACCTCGGTGATGTCGCCGGCGATCTCGTGGCCCGGCACCATGGGGTAGACGGTTCCCGGCCACTCGCTCCGCACGGTGTGCAGGTCGGAGTGGCAGACGCCGCAGAAGAGGATCTCGATCTGCACGTCGTGAGGCCCGGGCTCGCGGCGCTCGAAGCTGAAAGGGGCGAGGGGTGTGGTGGCGGAATGGGCTGCGTAGGCCTGGGTCTTCATCATGGAGATACCTATAGCACAGCGTCCTCCGGGAAGGGCGGTGTTGACCGGACTGGAGGTCATCCGCGAGCCGGCCGATCCTTGCCGGCGGGCAACGCCCGGCTGGCATGGATCGTGGAGTCGCGGGTCCCGCAGGAGGTTTTCAAAGCCATGCGCAAATTGCTCATGACCGCTGTCCTTGCCGGTACGATGATGTTGTCTCCAGGTCTCACTCCCCAGGCGCGGGCCAGTTACGACTGGCTCTCGATCGGCACGGTCTTCCGGATCGGCGCCGCCCACGTCGCGATCGCCCTCGGGAGCCCGTTCGGCTACGAGCCGGCCTACTACTACCGCTACGACGAGCCGATCTCCTACCGTGGCCATCGCTGCAGCCGCTACTGCTACCACGACGCGGGCTACACCTACCACCACGAGTCCTGTCCCCTCGTGGCCGCCCACTTCTCTCACTACCGGGTCGATCGCCGCTGGGCCTTCGACCGCTACGCCCCCCGCTACAGCGGCTACGACGGGCGCTACCGTGACGACGACCGCTATGACGCTTATCGCGATCACGGCGATTCCAGGTATCGCGACCGGTACCGATCCGACCGATCCGACCGCCGAGACCGCTACCGCGGCCGCCGCGACCGCGACTACGGCCGCCACCGGCACTACGACGGCTGCGGCCACTGATCTGAGCTGACGGCAACCGGGCTGGCGACTCCGGCTCGGCTCGCTTGAAAGGCTGGCGGGCACCTTCGAAGTGTAAGTAGCTTGCGATATCGCAAGCTTTTTCCACCAGGAGGTGCGTATGAGGAGCAGAGGAGTCCTGTTGGCGCTGGCCGTCCTACTTCTGGCAGGTGTTTCCTACGCGTCCGCCGATCCCGTAATCCAGCGTGGCATCGACACCTTCACCACCACGTCCAGCGGCACGACCTTCTACGACTTCGCCCAGAGCCCCATTCCCGCGGGCTTCTTCTGCAAGGGCTCCCCGGCCTTCACCGGCCGCGTGACGTTCCGGGGCCTGCCCCTCGAGACCGGGGTCCCCGGGCAGCTTCGTAACGCCGACACGGTCATCGAGCGGCTCGACGACGCCGCCTTTGACAGGAACGGCGTGGCCGTGACGCGCATCCAGTTCAAGGCCCTGTCGATGGTGAGCATCAACCCCATCCGGACCGGCTGCGGCGCCTTCCACGTCTACGTCAAGCTGGACGGCCCCCAGCGTGTGACCACGATGAAGATCTACCGCACGGAGCAGGATGGCGGCCACTTCGTCGCGCCTCTGGCGGTCAACGTCCGCCTGACCTTCATCCCCGTGAAGAAGGGCCGGAACACCCGGAACCTGGAGCTCACGAACAGCTTCACCTTCCCCGCGGAGCCTCTTCCGTGGAGCCTGACGGCCGGTGCGCGGACCAAGCGGATCAGCTCCGCGGTCGTGGACACCAACGGCGATCTGACCCCCGACACCAGCCTCGCCGGCACCTCGAACTTCTGGCCGGGTTGGACGCCGGGTGGAATCTTCGAGACCAAGGGCTGCACAGTATGCGAGCCGGGGGGCTGCCACACCGATCCTTCCACGGGCAAGGAGCATTGCACCGGAGGGGTCAGAGCCTGCTACCCCTACAACTGCCCGTAACGCTCTGTGGAATTGACGGATTCGTAGGGGCGGCCCCGTGTGGCCGCCCTCCTCAACGGGGATAGCGCCGGTTGACCTCCCGGCCCACCTCGTAATGCCTCGCCCCGGCGGGCTCGCTCGAATCGTTGACGCGCACCTTGAGTTATAGGAGGCTTGCGATGGCGCAAGCTTTCTCCTCAAGGAGGAGTGTGTATGAGGAGCAGAGGAGTCCTGTTGGCCCTGGCGGTCCTACTTCTGGCGGGTGTTTCCAATGCGTCCGCCGACCCCATGATCCAGCGTGGCATCGACACCTTCACCACCACGTCCAGCGGCACGACCTTCTACGACTTCGCCCAGAGCCCCATTCCCGCGGGCTTCTTCTGCAAGGGCTCCCCGGCCTTCACCGGCCGCGTGACGTTCCGGGGCCTGCCCCTCGAGACCGGGGTCCCCGGGCAGCTTCGTAACGCCGACACGGTCATCGAGCGGCTCGACGACGCCGCCTTTGACAGGAACGGCGTGGCCGTGACGCGCATCCAGTTCAAGGCCCTGTCGATGGTGAGCATCAACCCCATCCGGACCGGCTGCGGCGCCTTCCACGTCTACGTCAAGCTGGACGGCCCCCAGCGTGTGACCACGATGAAGATCTACCGCACGGAGCAGGATGGCGGCCACTTCGTCGCGCCTCTGGCGGTCAACGTCCGCCTGACCTTCATCCCCGTGAAGAAGGGCCGGAACACCCGGAACCTGGAGCTCGCGAACAGCTTCACCTTTCCCGCGGAGCCCCTCCCGTGGAGCCTGACGGCCGGGGAGCGGACCAAGCGGATCAGCTCCGCGGTGGTGGACACCAACGGCGACCTGGTCCCCGATACCAGCCTCTCCGGCACCTCGAACTTCTGGCCGGGCTGGGAGCCAGGCAGGATCTACGAGACCAAGGGCTGCGTACAGTGCGAGCCGCCGAGCTGCCACACCGATCCTGCCACCGGCAAGGAGCATTGCACCGGGGGACAAAGGGTCTGCTCCCCGGCTGCCTGCCCGTAGCTGATCAGGACCTGGCGTCTGGATGACGGGCCCGCTCCCAAGAGCGGGCCCTGCTTTCTGCCCTCCCTGGGACCGCCGGCATCCCTGCCGGCCCCTGCTCTCGCCCGTTTTCCCGTTTTCTCCTGGAACAGCGCGCCAGAGAGCTGAAGAGCCCGATTTCCATTAGAAAAAGTCGCGGACCCAGCAGAAAAAGCTGCGGACCCATTAGAAAAGCCGTGGACCCAATAGATACGCGTCTTTTCCGTTGGCTCGTGGCCCTCGAACAATGTTGCCGCGGCTTTTTCCATAGCATCTGGGCCGAAACAATGTTCCCGCGCCTTTTTCTCAGGTCGGGGGCCAGAAACAATGGGTCCGCGGCTTTTTTCTCGCTGCCGGCGCTTTTCTGGCCCTCCAGCGTGCTTCCGCCTCTGATCGTGTACAATAAGCGGCTGAAATCCGAGCCATGCCTGGAGGAATCTTCCTGCTCGACCCCGCCGGGGAGCTCACGGAGATGGCGGAGACCGCCTTCGCCGCAGAGCTGGATCTTCAGCAACTCCTCGCCCGCCATCCCGACCTGCTGGCGGGAGACCAGATCGATCCGGGCACGCCGCGGCGCTGGCTCCTGGTCTCCCGCGAGGTGGGCATCCCGGACCAGGAGCAGAGCGGCTCCCGCTGGGCCCTGGACCACCTCTTCCTGGATCAGGACGGTGTCCCCACCCTGGTCGAAGTCAAGCGAGGCAGCGATCCCCGCACCCGCCGGGAGGTCGTCGGCCAGATGCTCGACTACGCCGCGAATTCTGTCCTCTACTGGACGCCGGACGCCCTCCAGGCCTGGCTCACGAAGCGCTGCGAGAGAGAAGCCCTCGCCCCGGACCAGCAACTCGCCGCCTTCCTTGACGGCACTGCCTCCCCCGGAGACTTCTGGCAGAGAGTCAAGACCAACCTCCAGGCCGGCAAGGTCCGCCTCCTCTTCGTCTCGGACAGTATTCCGTCCGAGCTGAGGCGGATCGTGGAGTTCCTGAACCAGCAGATGGACCCGGCCGAGGTGCTGGCTGTAGAGATCCGGCAATATGCCGGAGGCAACCAGAGGACCCTAGTCCCCCGCGTCATGGGCCAGACTTCCGAGTCCCTCACCCGGAAAACCACCCCAGGAAAGCAATGGGACGAGCCCACCTTCTTTGCCGAGCTGACCCGACGTACCAGCGAAGAGGAAGCCCGAGTCGCAAAGCGCGTTCTCGACTGGGCCAAGGACCAGGGTTGCTGGATCTGGGGGGGCAAGGGAGCCCAGTACGGCTCCTTCTATCCCATGGTCCGAAAGGGAGACGAAAGCTTCGGGACCATATCCGTCTGGAGCTCCGGCAGCCTCGAGATCCAGTTCCAGCAGATGAGGACCCGTCCCCCCTTCGACGACCCCGCCAAGAGGCTGGAGCTCCTGGACAAGCTCAACGCCCTCCCCGGG
>CAXTNS010000597.1:0-4417 GCA_964245465.1 uncultured Thermoanaerobaculia bacterium | reverse complement strand
GGGTGATCACGTCTGCCGGGACTACTACCAGAATCCCAAGGCCGTTCGCGAGAACAAGATCGTGGACCCGGACGGCGCGGTCTGGCACCGCATGGGCGACACCGGCTCCTTCGATCCCGAGGGGCGCTTCTGGATCGCCGGCCGGGTCCACTCCACGATCCGGCGCGGCGGCCAACTCGTTCATCCTCAGCTCGTGGAGCAGGCCGCGATGGGCGAGGACCCTCGCGTCCGCCGCGCCGCCGCCGTGGGGCTGCCCGACCCGGAATTGGGAGAACGGGTGGTGGTCGTGATCGAGACGGCGGCGGAGCAGAGACTTTCCAGGGAGATTGCCGCGCGCCTGAGCTCGGCAGGCTTCCCCGCGGATGAAATCTCCCTCACCAAGGAACCGTTGCCTCTCGACCCACGGCACAACAGCAAGGTCGACTACGCGAAGCTCCGTTCCAAATTGCAATGCCTGTAGATCGGAGCCGGATCCAGTGTTTCTGTCCCAGAGTTCCCGACTCTGGTCCGGAATGACTGAAAATTGTCCCAAGACGATGGAATTCTGTCTCAGATTGACTCACTATTGTCCCAGTATGACTGACTTCTGTCCTGAAGCGCCCTGCTTCCGCAGCCGTTTCTCATAGATCGGCGCCTGTTCTTGACGCTTTGCTCCCGGATCTACCTCCTGACAGAATGACGCGGATGACCACGGCTCAGGCTCTGACTCGCGAGTCGCCGTTTCTCCGGCGTCTGACCGCGTATCTGGCGGAGCGCTTCCCCGTTCTCAGCCACGGCGTGCTGATCGTGGCCTACTACTCCTCGAACCAGTTCCTCGCCCGCGCGTTGACCGAGCCGGGCCAGCCCATGCACTACGACTGGACGACTCTGATGGGGGCCCTGACGCTCTTCTGCTTTTTCTTCCATCTGCGGGTGTTCGACGAGCACAAGGACTACGCGGAAGACCTCGTCCACTATCCCCACCGGGTCCTCCAGAGCGGCGTCATGACTCTGCGGGACCTGAAGGTGCTGGGCGGCCTTGCCATCGCCACACAGGTCGTCCTCTCGGCCCTGCGCGGCCCGGCGGCCTTCGTGGCCTGGCTGGCGGCGTTCCTCTTCTCGGTGCTGATGCTCAAGGAGTTCTTCGTCCGCGACTGGCTGAAGCGGCACTTCCTCGTCTACGCCGTGAGCCATCTGCTGGTGATGCCGCTCCTGGCGCTCATGGTCTTCAGCTTCGCGACCAGCCGCTGGCCCTGGGAGGCGCCCTTCTGGTTCGGCGTCTACGCGTGGGTGGGCTTCTTCGTCACCTTCAACTGGGAGGTGTCGAGGAAGATCCGTGCGCCCGAGGACGAGATCGAGGGGGTGGACACCTACACGCGCGTCTTCGGCACCTACGGGGCGGCGTACATCATTCTCCTGATCCGGGTGATCGACACGGCGCTCGTGGCCCTGGTCGGCTGGCATCTGGGGCTGCCGCCATGGTTCTACGCGGCCCTGGTGGCGCTCTTTCTAATCTGCCTGGTCGGCTTCTTCCAATATCGTTTCAACACGAACCGCAAGACGGCCAAGCGGATGGAGATCTACGCCGGCATGTACGTCATCGCGTTCGACGTGATCCTGGCGGTTGCGATCGGGGCGCAGTATGGGGTTCGAGTATGATCCGGCCCGCGAGTGTCAGGCCTCGCGGACCGTAAGGAGCATGGAGACTCTTCAGAGAGGTTTAGCAGAAAGCACAGGCGGTGTTTGGACAGTACGTGCACCCGCTCCTGCAGTTGGTCTCAGCGGCGGTTGCGCCGACGACGTTCTCCAGGGATTCAACCTCCAACTGAAGGAGGGTTTCCTTGGCGAGCTTTAGCTTCTTGGGCAGCTTCTTCATGAGGGCTCCCTTGTCTCTCGTTGCTGGGCGGAATCGCCCGGCAAGCTGATGAAGAATAGCTAAACGGTCCAATGCAGACAATGACTTCATCGAAGCCTCTGGTGGACGCTGGAGCTTGGACGGGGGGACTCGGGGGCAAGGCCGCCAACCTCGCAATCCTGGAATCGTTGGGTCTGCCCGTGCCGCCCTGGTACGCCGTTACGACGGAGGCGTTCCATCAGGCTCTCATCGCGGTGGGCCTGCGTGAGCGGATCGCTGATCGACTCGCACGGACGGACGACTTGGGCGCCGCTTCCAACGAGATCCGGGAATGGATCGCCGCCGTCGCCCTTCCTTCCGGGCTCGAAGAGGGGATCGCCACCGCGCATGCCGCCCGCATCGGAGATGACGCTTATGTGGCCGTCCGCTCCTCGGCGGCAGGGGAGGATGCGGCGGGGGAGTCCTTCGCGGGGCTTCACGACAGCTTCCTCTTCATCCGCGGCCGGGAACGGCTGCTGGACGCGGTCCGCCGCGTCTGGGCTTCGGCGTACAACGAGCGCGCCTTGGCCTACCGGCGGGCGAAGGGGATTTCTTTCGACACCATCGCCGTGGCCGTCGTGGTCCAGCGGATGATCGAGGCGCGGACGAGCGGCGTCCTGTTCACGGCCAACCCGAACACGGGGAGCGTCCACGAGGTTGTCCTCAGCTCGCTCTGGGGAGCCGGCGAGGGATTGGTGAGCGCCGGTTTTGACGCGGATACCTACGTGGTCGACAAGGAGACCCTGGAGGTCTCCGAAGCGATCGCCGCCAAGACCGAGCAACTCGTCCTGGACCGCGAAGCCGGAGGCGGGCTGGTCCGTACCGCGGTTCCGGACGAGCTTCGGGAGCGGAGCAGCTTGACGCCGGATGAAGTCCAGACCTTGGCACGGATGGGCCTCGCCATCGAGCGCCATTACCGCCGTCCGCAGGATCTCGAGTTCGCGGTGGACGCTGGAGGAAAACCTTTTCTTCTTCAGGCGCGCCCCGTCACCACCGTCGAAGAGCTGGGTTCCGCCGCGGGCAACCGGCTGATCTGGGACAACTCCAACATCATCGAAAGCTATTCGGGCGTGACCTCGCCCATGACCTTCAGCTTCATCCGCCGGGCCTATTCGATCGTCTATCACTGCTTCGCCGAGGTGATGGGCATCGACGCGCGCACCGTGAAGGCCAACCGCGAGGTCTTCGAGAACATGCTCGGCCTCTTCCGCGGACAGGTCTATTACAACCTTTTCAACTGGTACCGCCTCGTCCGCCTCTTCCCGGGATTCAACTACAACAAGAGCTTCATGGAATCGATGATGGGTGTCCGCGAAGCCGCCCAGATGGAAGAGAACGAGACCGCGGAGACCACGGGCCTCCGGCGCTATACCGTCGAGCTGCCAGCCCTGATGCGCCTGGTGAGCCGAACGGGGCTCAACTTCTTCCACATCCGCAGGATCGTGGGGGATTTCCAATCCTATTTTCGGGAGCATTACACTCGCTGGTCGGCCATGGATTTCCGCGCCATGGCCCCGCACGAGCTGGCGGCCCTTTACCGGCAGATGGAAGAGAAGCTCCTCTGGGAATGGAAAGCGCCCATCATCAACGATTTCTTCGTGATGGTTTTCTACGGCACGCTCAAGAAGCTCTGCGTCTCCTGGTGCGGTGACGATTCCGGCTCGCTCCAGAACGACCTGATCTGCGGCGAGGGTGGCATCGAGAGCACCGAGCCCACCCGGATGCTTCTGGGCATGGCCGCCGAAGCCCGGTGGAAGCCCGAACTGCGCCAGCGCCTTCTCGACGGCCGTCCGGAAGACTTGGCCCGCGAGATCCCCGCCGATCCGCGCTTCTCGGATTTTTCCGCCCAGATCCGCCGCTATCTCGACCTCTACGGCTTCCGTTGCGTCAACGAGCTGAAGCTGGAGGAATTCTCACTCCGGGACCGTCCGGGCTTCCTCTATCAGATCCTCCGCAACTACCTCGCCATGGAGGATCCGGCGGCGCTGGACGTGGCCGCCATGGAGCATCGGGAGCAGGGCATCCGCCGCGCCGCCGAGGAGAAAGCCTTCGCCGCCATCCGCGGCCCCCACCGGAAATGGATCTTCCGCCGCGTCCTGGAAAACGCCCGCCTGGGAGTGAAGAACCGCGAGAACCTCCGCTTCGCCCGCACCCGCATCTACGGCCTTCTCCGCGAGTTGCTGCGGGCCGTGGGGGAGGACTTCGCCGAAGCCGGTCTCCTCGATCAGGCGGACGACGTCTTCTATCTCACTCTGGACGAAGTTTGGGATTACACGAAGGGCCGCGCCGTCACCACGAGCCTCCGAGGCCTCGCTGCCCTCCGCCGCGAAGAGTTCGACGCCTACCGCCGTATGGACCCGCCCGCCGACCGTTTCGAAACGTTCGGCCTGCCATACCACCGCAACCGCTTCCAGGGCCGTTCCAAGCCCGCCGTTATCGCCGAGCCGGGTCTCCTCACCGGCACCGGTTGCTGTCCGGGGATCGTGACGGGACCCGTCAAAGTCCTCCGCACCCCGTCCGAAGACGCTCGTTTGGACGGCGAGA
>CAXTNS010000596.1:0-4439 GCA_964245465.1 uncultured Thermoanaerobaculia bacterium | reverse complement strand
CGTGCGGCCGACGTCCGCCTGCTCGTGGAGCTGGAACAGCAGGAAGAGGCGGTCCGGTTGGGGATAGGGAAGCGGCCGCAGGAGCACCGCGTTGACGACGCTGAAAACCGCCGTATTGGCGCCGATCCCCAGCGCCAGGGTGACCACCGCGGCGGCGGTGAAGCCGGGGCTGCGGCCCAGCATTCGAAAGGAATGCCGGACGTCCTGGAGGAAGGTGTCCAGGCCGGCCCACACGTCCGCGTCGCGGGTCCGCTCCCGCAGCAGGAGCGGGTTGCCGAAAGCGCGCCGGGCCCGCGCCTCCGCCTCTTGCGGTGTGAGGCCCTGGGCCGCGTAGTCGAGGGCCCGCATCTCGACGTGGTACCGCATCTCCTCATCGATGTCCTCGGCGAGACGAGCGGGGCGGAAGACGTTGCGCAGGCGTGTGAACCAGGACATCGATCCCTCCTCAGGCGAGCTTCAGGACCCGGGCCACACCGCGGGCCAGACGACTCCAGTTTTCCCGCTCAATTTCGAGCTGGCGCCGGCCGCGGGCGGTCAGGCTGTAATAACGCGCCCGGCGGCCGTTCTCCGATGCGCCCCAGGCCCCTTTGAGCAGGCCGGCCTGTTCCAGGCGGTGCAAGGCCGGATAGAGCGAGCCCTCCTCCACCCGTAGCAGGTCGTCGGAATCCTGCTGGATCCGCGACGCGATGCCGAAGCCATGCAGCGGCCCGCGGCTCAAGGTGGTGAGCACCAGCAAGTCCAAGGTTCCTTGAAGCACGGCAGCGCGTTTTTCCATGATCGTCCTTCCCTAGATCTCTAGGGTAGACAATAGAAACCTAGATGTCTAGGGGGAACGCGAAGGAAAATCCGGTCTGGTCTGTTCAAACCGGGCCGGTCCGCCCCTGGCGCCGCCGCGACTTCTCCCGGGTGCCGCAGGTCTCCATCTGGCACCAGCGGCGCAGTCCGTTGCGGCTGCGGTCCACGTACATCCAGCCGCAGTCGGGACCCCTACAGACGCGCAGGCGCTCGGCTTCGGCCGACGTCAGCAGGGTCGCCGCGGACCAGACAACGGGCCAGAGAACGGATTCCAGGTCCTCGCCCCGGCCGCGCCAATCCCATGCACCCCATCTCTCCGTCGAGGCGATCCGCAGGTGGCGGAGGGCTTGGGACAGCAGCTCGTTGAAGTCGTCCAGCGCGGGGCCGGGAGGCTCGCCGGCGGCAACCTTCTCGAACACGCGCTGGAGCACCCAGCGGAGCCATACCGCGCCCTCATAGGCGGTTTTCGCCTTGCGCGGGTGGGCGGCAGCCTGTTGCCGCAGCCGTTTCGCGTCGGCGGCGGAGACGAGGCCGGCGCCTTCAGCCCAGCGGGTCAGCCGCTCGTAGCTGGTCAGACGCTCGAAGTCCGGACCGTTCGCAGTCCAGTCGACCGTGTTCACCAGATCCACGCTCGGATCGCCGCCGATGTACTTGAACGGCAGGTCAGGGTCTGCTGAAAGGGGAACCGGCGCCGCTCGCATGACCACGAATGATAGCACCAGTATTCGGGTCTTGACAGGTGCAGAGGATCTTCATATTGTCGCACCGGTAAGAGCGCCGATACCGGTGCATACCCAAAGGAGGCCCAGTCATGATCGCACGTACCTGGCGGGGAGCCACGAAGGCGGAGGACGCGGAGACGTACCTCCAAGCTCTCCATGAAACGGGCTTCGCCCAGTACCGCGCCACGCCCGGGAACCTCGGCGTGCTCGGCCTCCGGCGCATCGTGGACAGTCGCGCCGAATTCCTCCTCCTGACGCTCTGGGAATCGGAAGAAGCAATCCGCCGGTTCGCGGGAGACGACATCTCGCGCGCCGTGTTCTATCCGCAGGTCGACCACCTACTCGTCGATCGGGATGAACATGTAAACCATTTCGAAGTGGTCTTCGAGGACGGGCTGGTAAAGTCGTGAAAGCCCGGCTCATCGCGGCGTTCGCGGCGGTGTACCTGTTCTGGGGCGGGACGTTCCTCGCCATCCGCTACGCCGTGGCCGAGGTGCCGCCGCTGCTCACGATCACCATCCGCTGCGGCGGCGGCGCGCTGATCCTCTACACTTGGCTCGCTCTGCGCGGCCAACTCGAGCGCACCACCGCGGCGCAGTGGCGGATCGCGGCAATCGCCGGGGTGCTGCTCTTCGTGGGCTGCCATAGCGTGATGGCCTGGGCGGAGCAGCGTGTGCCTTCGGGGCAGGCGGCTCTCCTGATGACCTCGATTCCGCTCGGGCTCGTGCTCATGACAGCGTTCTTGGAACGCCGCCGACCCTCGGGACGCGTCCTCGCCGGGCTCGCGCTCGGCATGCTGGGGATCGCCGTGCTGGCGCACGGGTCCGGTACGGCGTCCGCGGGCACCGGATCGCTGACCGATCGCCTGGCGCTGGCGGGGAGCGGCCTCTTCTGGGCCGCGGGCTCGCTGATCGCCCGCCACGGTGCCCGCCCCGAGTCGGCGGCGCAGTCGACCGCCATGCAACTCGCCGCGGGCACCGTCGCCGTGCTCCTGGCGAGTGCCGCCGCGGGTGAGCTCTCCGATTGGAACCCTGGGCAGATGACGCCGAGAGCCTTCGGCGCGCTCCTCTTCCTGATCGTCTGCGGCACCGTGCTCGGCTTCGGGGCCTATACCTGGCTGCTCCGGGTCACGACGCCGGCCGCGGTCGGAACCTACGCTTTCGTCAACCCCGTGGTCGCCCTCGTCCTAGCTTGGATGGTGGGCGACGAGTCGCCGAGCGGCCGTGCCCTGATCGCGGCCGTGCTCGTGATCGGTGCCGTCCTGCTGACGCGGAATCCATCTTCTGGAGGTAAAAATGAGCATTCCTAGCGATCTCGACGCTTTCTTCGATTCCAACTCGGCCCGCATCCAGGCCGAGCTGTTCGATTTCCTCAGGATCCCGAGCGTGAGCACCCGCCCCGAGCACCGGGAGGACGTGCAGCGCGCCGCCGAGTGGCTGGCCGGCGCCATGCGCGCGGCCGGGCTTTCGGCGGAGATCCTTCCCACGGCCGGGCACCCGATTGTGCTCGGTGAATGGCGGCGGGCTGCTCCCGGCGCCCCGACCGTGCTGATCTACGGACATTACGACGTGCAGCCTGCCGAGCCCCTCGATCTCTGGACCTCGCCGCCTTTCGAGCCCACCATGCGCGACGGCCGCATCTACGCCCGCGGCTCGACGGACGACAAGGGCCAGCTTTTCCTCCACGTGAAGGCCTTGGAGGCGCACCTCGCGGCGCGGGGCGAGCTCCCCGTGAACGTGATCGTGGTGGCCGAGGGTGAGGAGGAGATCGGCAGCCCGAACCTCGTCCCCTTCGTCGAAAGCCACGTGGACCGGCTGCACTGCGACGCCGCCGTGATCTCCGACTCCAACATGTTCGCCCCCGGCGTGCCGGCCCTTCTCTCCTCGCTCCGCGGCATGGCCTACTTCCAGATCGACATCCAGGGGCCGGCGACCGACCTTCACTCGGGGAGCTACGGCGGTGCCGTGGTGAACCCGGCCATGGCGCTCGCCCGTATCCTGGCGACCTTCCACGACGCGGACGGCCGCGTGGCCATCCCCGGCTTCTATGACCAGGTCCGCGAATGGCCCGACGAGATCCGCCGCCAGATCGCCGGCCTTCCCTTCGACGAGGAGGGTTTCCGGGAAGAGACCGGCGCGCGGGCCCTCAACGGCGAAGCGGGCCGCACTATCCTCGAGCGTCTCTGGACCCGTCCCACCTGCGAGGTCAACGGCCTCCTGAGCGGCTACACGGGAGACGGGGCCAAGACGGTGCTCCCCGCGCGCGCCATGGCCAAGGTGAGCTGCCGCCTCGTTCCTGACCAGGACCCGAACGAAATCAATCGTCTGATGCGAGCCCATATCGAGCGAGTGACCCCAGAGGGTGTCCGCGTAGACGTCGCCCTCTTCCACGGCGCCCCCGCCTGGAGGGCCGATCTCAGCGGTCCCCTCTTCGAAGCCGCGAATCGAGCTCTCAAAGCGACCTTCGGCCGCGAGCCCGTGATCGTCGGAGAGGGAGGCTCCATTCCCATCGTCAACGACTTCCAGCGCCTCCTCGGAACCCCCGTGCTCCTCATGGGTTTCGGCCTCCCGGGAGAGAACGCCCACGCGCCCAACGAGTGGCTCGACGTGGAGAATTTCGACAAGGGGATGAGGACGGCGGCGGTGTTATGGGAGGAGCTGCCCCGCTCTGCGCGAACGAATCCGTAGAGACGTTTTACGCTTGTTTCGCCTCTAATTCGGCCCAGCGCGCATACAACCTTTCCACCTCCTGCCGGGCCGCCTCCAAGGCCTCGCAGCGTTCCTGGAGAGCCTTGGAATCGCTCGCGACGGCCGGATCCGCCACCGCCTGCTGGGCTGTGGCGAGGCGGTCTTCGGCTTCCAGGATGGCCTCCTCCATGCGCTCCCACTCCTGCTTCTCTTTGTAAGTGAGGCGCTTCGGGTC
>CAXTNS010000595.1:0-4455 GCA_964245465.1 uncultured Thermoanaerobaculia bacterium | reverse complement strand
GGGGAGACTCGTAGCCCAGGGTGTCAACCCTGGGTGGGTGGGGGCGATGCCGTACGATGCCGAATCGGGGGACGGCGTGGCGCCGCCCCAGATTCCCAGGGTTCACACCCTGGGCTACGAGTCTCCCCACCCTACGGGCTCAAGGCAGGAATCCATGCTCCTCATCGCCCGCTGGCTGCGGATCGGCCCCCGGGAGCTCCGCGAAGGGCAAGGCGAGCTGTGGGAGTTCCTGCGCCGACACGCCGCCCGGTGGTCGCGCCGCTTCCCGGTTTTTGACCTTGCGGCGGCGGCGTATCTGATCGATCCGTCTCTTGTGACCCTGGGGGAGACCTCGGCGTACCTTCATGCCAATCTCTGGGTGGAATTCGGCCGGGGCGAAAGGCCGGTCAGAATTGTGCGCGACCTCGACCCGGCAGCGACATGGCGACTTTTCTCCACTCTCCTCAGTGAATCGCGCCACCCTCGATGATCTCGGCGTAGAACCGCTCGCGTACGCCGTCCGCGTTCATCCTGCACATGGGCACCATCTCACCCTTGTAGGGGAGACGGAAGACGCAGGCGGCCAGGCGGTCCTGACCTAGTGGAGTCCGCAGCTCCTCCGGGCTCATGAAGTGGTGGCTCGTCAGCGTCAGGCCGTCCACCCGCAGTCGTCCCCGGAGGCTGTCGAGGAAAAGGCGTGCGAGTGAGATCCCGGCCTCGGCGCGGACCCGCTCGGCCGCCCAGCGCCGGCCGCGTCCCAGGAGCCAGCCCGGAGCGGTACGGATCATCCCCAGGGCGCGGACGACCTTCTCGAGGGGCTCGTCGTCCCGGAAGGCCGCTCCGCCCAGGCCGTGCTCGAAGAACTCCCGCACGAGGGCCTCGTCTTCGGGCACGTCCCGGAAAGCCTGGAAGAGTCTGGGCTCCTCGCCGGGCCGTTCGAGCGCCAGCAGGGGGATGAAGCGCGTGCACTCCGTGTGGCCGAAGTGGAGCGGCCCCGTGCTCTCCAGGGGGAGCCCGAAGCCAGCCGTACCCCGGCCGACCTCGCGCCAGAGCTCTTCCGCCGTCACGCCCCGCTGGCTCTTCCGCGTCCGCCCCACCTGGGCCAGCGGCTGGAAGCTGACGAGGCTGAAGGCGTCGCGGTTCCTGACCAGCCAGCACACCACGTCGGGGATCTGGGACAGGTTGTCCGGTGTGACCGTGAGCGTCATGGCCGCCCGTAGCGGCCGGCCCGTGCTCCGGCGCGCCACGCGCACCATGGCCGCGAACTCGTCGCGCAACGGCATCAGCTCCAGCTCCGACTTCGGCACGCGATAGCCGTCCCGGCCCCGCTGGGTGATGTCGACGTGGATCGAGACCTCGGTCAGGCCCCCCTCCGTCATCAATCGCTCCAGCAGTCCCGGCTGGCGGCGGAGATTGTCGCCATGGGTCATGACCATGGGGATCACGCCGATCGATCGAGAGTAGCGAAGAATCTCGGTCAGCTCCTCCACCGGGCGCAGCGTCACCTCGCCGTCGGTGATCTGGACGTTGCTCTTGGGTCCCAGCCAGCGGCGGAGCTCGTCGAGCTGGCGCAGGATGGCCTCGGTCGGCAGGGCGGGGATGTGGTTGGCCTCGCGGCCGAGATAGCAGCCGGTGCAGGAGAAATCGCAACGGGGCTGGATGCCGATCGTGGCACCGCAGCCCGTCGCCTTCTGGCCCAGGCCCTGCCCAGGAAGGCGAAGACTTGAATCGAGCCCCACCCAGCGTTCCTTCAGGATCCTGCTCTTCTCGGCCGTCGCCGGGTTCCGGAAGAGCTCCACCACCTGCTTGAAGGATCTCGGCTGGCCGATCATCTGCTCCTCTCTCCTGCTAGGAAGCGTCGTTCAGCGCCCAACTGTAGTCATCGTACTTGAGGTCCACCTGGCTGGCCGCGCCCTCGATCTGTTTCCTCTTGTCGGAGGCGGCATAGCGGATGATGAAAGCCTCTACACCACCACCCCACTTGTTGAAATCCTCTTCAAACCAGTCCATGACCTTGGTTGTATGCAAGATTACGCCCCCCCCTTTCTTCTCCACGCGGATGCCGTTGGGGCCATTGAGAAACTTGCGCGCCTGATCGTCGAGCTGCTGGCTGAGCTGGGAGCCGACGTAGGGCTCGGTACGGATGGCGGGGCAGCTCTTCGCGGCGCAGTTGATGGCGAAGTGGATCCGCGGGTCCTTGAACCCTTCGCGGATCTTCTCGTTCTCGATGTCGTTCAGGGAGATCTTGCCCCGCTTGGTGTCCACCAGGGGTTTCTTGAAGATGTTCAGGCGGACGATCGGGTCGGTCGAGAGGTCCTTGATCGACTCGATCGGGTAGTTGTCCACCACGATCCCCACGACGGAGATATTGTAGAGGTTGATCCAGTAGGCGAGCTGATCCTGGCGCGAGAGGGCCTGGACCTCGACCGTGGCCATCTGGCGGCGCAGGTTGTCGAGGGTAGCTTTATCCTGCGCCTTGAGGGCCTTGTAGCTCATCCCCTTGGCGGGGTCGTAGTACTTGGAGAGCAGGTCCCCCCAAGCTTTGTAGTCCGGAGGCGCCGCGGCGCCGGCCGGCACTGCGATCACGATCAGCAGGCCGAGGAAGATCAGCGTGAGATTCATCATCATCTTCATGCTCATGCCCTTCTACGCGGCCGAGCGCCGGGGCGGATGATTCCGCCGGCGGCAGGACCTTCAAGTTGTTCAGGTAAGCACGATAGGTCCACAGGGGGACGAACCGCAAGCAGGCCAGCAATTCCCGGGTCATCGAAAGGTGCGAGGGAAGCCCTCGTCGCCACCCCACCTTCTGGATCTTGGAGCGGTGCCGCAGCCCGGGCAGAACACGGATGGTGCTCGGCAGCCCGCGCCGGGCGATCACCTCGTTGATCATGATCTCGATCTGAAAGCCGTTCCGTTTGGCGTCCGGGATGGCCTCGAAGACCTCGCGGCGGATCGCCCGCAGACCTGTGATGGGGGGCAGGCGGAGGAAAAGGGGATCGCGGATCTGGCCGTAGGAGATCATGCCGCAGGAGAGCCAGGCCTCCCCGGCCAGAACGGGCGCGGCCAGGGCCTCGAAATGGTCCGGACGGACGTGCAGGATGTCGGAGTCGAAGAAGACCAGGATGGGGGCCGTGCTGGCCTCGACCCCCAGGGCGAGCGCCCGCGCCTTGCTCCCGGGTTTCCCCAGGGGGCGGGAGAGCACGGTGGCCCCGGCTTTCCCGGCCTCCGCCGCCGTGGCGTCGGACGAGCCGTCGTCCACTACAAAGACCTGTCCTATTCCTCGGGCAGCCCGGGCCGCCGTCACCACGCCCGCGACCGTCGGAGCCTCGTCGCGCGCTGGGATGACCACGTCATAGTGCGCCACAGAGGCGGATGGTATCGCGGTTCCCTACGAGCCCTCCCGCTTCATCGCGAGGCTCGGCTGTCCGGGCGCTTCCAAAACGATAGCGGTGGCCCGTCCCTCCGAGAGCTGGAAGGTCGCCGTGTCCGTCATGCCCTCGATGCGGAAACGGGTGGGCGAGGTCGCCACCAGCACCATGATGCTCCCTTCACCCAAGTCCACGGCCCGCAGGCAGTTTCCCACGGTCTCGATCCTCAGTTCGTAGCCGCTCTCGGGGTCCTTGTAGGTCCCCGCCAGGCGGGCGAGCTGATCGGCCGGCAGCTCCACGTCCGGGTCCCGCTTCAGCGCGAACCGCGGCCGTTTCGTCCGCGCCGCGCAGGAGGGGTCGAGCCCCTTCACCGTGCCGGTCTCCACGAGCCGGACGATCAGGCCGTCGACGCACTCGTTGGCGCCCTCGATGCCCGCATAGACGTGGCCACCGTCCGGCACCACCACGTGAAGGCTGTTCGGGAGCGTCCGCGCGGCCCGCTCGGCGTTACTGGGCGGGGTCACCGGGTCGCGCTCGCCCGAGAGCAGGAGCGTCGGCACGCCGGAGGTGACCGGATCGAGGAATTCGCGGCCCACCGGGGGCACCGGCCAGATCGCGCAGGCCTCCCGCTGCTTGCGGATGCGGAAGTCTCCCAGGAAAGTACCCTGGACGGCCGCCGGGATCTCGTCCTCGCGGATGAAGGGGAGGTCCTCCGAGCAGGTGAGGGAGAGCCAGTAGCCGTCGGACAGCACGTCCGCGGGGCGGCCGGCGAAACGGAGGGCGCGCTCGGCCAGAGGCCGCCAGTTCCCCTGGGCGGCCTGATGGACGTCGAGAGGGAGGAGGGAGGCCGCCGGGGGGGTGTAGAGCGCGTACCGCAGGATCTGCGCCACCCCGGTGCGCGTCAGCCGGACCTGCACCGGCTTGCCCGTCTGGCTGTCCGTCAGCACCACGGTCGCGGGGTCCCGAGCGGCCTGCCGGAGCACGGCGGCGACTTCGTCGCGGAGCCTGGGGAAAGCGGCGTGGCAGTCCGCGTCCCCTTTGCACTCGGCGACGAGGCTGTCGCGCGCCCGCTGGCTACCCGGCCGATCGTGTGACCACGCGTGTGTTT
>CAXTNS010000594.1:0-4459 GCA_964245465.1 uncultured Thermoanaerobaculia bacterium | reverse complement strand
CTCCGGTTCCTGGGGTGGGTGGTCGTGCAGCATTCACCCCCACCCCGCCTCTGGGGGCAGGGTGAGGCCGATATACTCCGCGTCCATGGAACGCAGAGCGAAGATCATGGCGACTCTTGGACCCGTCAGCCGGGACGAGACGGTGCTGCGGGGGCTGGTGCGGGCGGGGGTCGACCTGTTTCGCCTGAACCTCTCCCATGGCACCCAGGAACAGCACCGCGAGACCCTGCGCCGAGTGCGCCGCATCGCCACCGAGGAGAGGTGCCATCTGCCGGTGGTGCTGGACCTGATGGGTCCGCGTTACCGGCTCGGCCAGATCCCTGACGAGCCCCGCGAGCTCAAACCCGGCCAGGAAGTGGTGCTCGGGCTTGAAGGGCAGGACGTCGATCTCCCCGTCGAGGCCGGGATCCTGGAGCACCTGGAACCCTCCGAAAGGGTGCTCATCGACAGCGGCCTGATCGAGCTCAAAGTCACCGCCAAGGAGGGGAACCGGGTGACGGCCAAAGTCGTCAACGGCGGCCCGGTCAAGACCCGCAAGGGGATCAATCTGCCGGACAGCGCGCTCCCCTTCGAGATCTCCGAGAAGGACCGCTCCGACATCGCCTTCGCCGTGGCCGAGGGCGCGGACTACCTGGCCGCCAGCTACGTGGGCGACGCGTCCCACATCGATGCCGTGCGCAGCGTGGTGACGGAGAACGGTGGGAGCATCCCCATCATCGCCAAGATCGAGCGGGCGACCGCCATCGAATGCCTCGACCGGATCACGGAGGCGGCGGACGGCCTCATGGTGGCCCGCGGCGACCTTGGCGTCGAGGTCCCCCTCTACACCGTGCCCGTGCTCCAGAAGAAGATCGTGGCCGCCGGCCGCCTCACGGGCAAACCGGTCATCGTGGCCACCCAGATGCTGGAATCCATGATCGAGCAGCCGCGCCCCACCCGCGCCGAGGCCACCGACGTGGCCAATGCGGTCTTCGACGGCACCGACGTGCTCATGCTCTCGGGCGAGACGGCGGCCGGCAAGTTTCCCGTGCTGGTGGTGGAGACCATGGCCCGCATCATCCAGGAGGCCGAGGAGTACGCCCGCCAGAGCGAGTCCCAGCACTCGAGCGAGCCCCTCGGCCACGTCCACGCCCGGCGGACCTACGCGCTAGAGTCCAGCGATCCGGCGCTCGACAGCGAGACCGCCCTCCAGGTGCCGGACATGGTCTCAGCCGCCGCCGTGTACGCCTCCGAGCAACTCGGCGTCACCCGCATCGTGGCCTTCAGCCAGAGCGGCTTCACGGCCCGGCTCGTGGCCCGCTACCGGCCGCGGTCGCCCATCATGGCCTTCACCCAGGACGAGCGGGTGGCGCGCCAGCTCCAGCTCGTCTGGGGCGTGCGCCCGTTCGTGGCCGAGTTCCAGGTGGGCAGCCTGGAAGACATCGTCACGGTCGTCGAGCGCAAGCTCCTGGAAGCGAGCCTCGTGAAGCCGGACGACCGCATCATCATCCTCATGGGGCACCCCGTGCGCGAGCGGCCCCTGACCAACCTGATGCGGGTGCATCGCGTCCGGAGCAGCGCATGATCCCCATCCGCGACCTCGACGCCAAACGCACCGGTCCCGCGATCGTCACCATCCTGCTGATCGTGGCCAACGCCCTGATGTTCTTCTTCGAGCTGTCGCTGGGCCAGCGGCTGGAGGCCTTCGTCATGTCAGCGGGCTTCGTGCCGGCGCGCCTCAGCCAGGGCGGGCTGGGCTTCAGCGACCTCGGCACGGGCCTCCGAAGCGGGCTCCTCTCCATGTTCCTCCACGGCGGCTGGGCGCACTTCCTGGGCAACATGCTCTTCCTCTGGATCTTCGGCGACAACGTGGAGGACCGGCTCGGTCACTTCCGATACCTCGTCTTCTACCTCCTCTGCGGCTATGCGGCCACCTTCGCGCACCTGTGGTTCAACCCGTCCTCGGCGCTGCCGGCCATCGGCGCCTCCGGTGCCATCTCGGGCGTCCTGGGGGCCTACCTCTTCCTCCATCCGAAGGCACGCATCCAGACCCTGCTCTTCCTGGGCTTCCTCGTCCAGTTCATCTACGTGCCGGCCTGGGTGTTCCTGCCCATCTGGTTCCTGATCCAGATCTTCTCCGGGGTTGCTTCCCTGGGGGTGGCGGACGCGGAGACCGCCGGCGGCGTTGCCTTCTTCGCCCACATCGGCGGCTTCGTGGCCGGTCCGCTCCTCCTCTTCCTCCTGGGGGGAAGACGGAGATCCGAGGCACCGCAAAGGCCGGAGCCCGTGGTTTGGCGCTGAGATCGCTGAGAGCGCTGAAGGCCCGGCTCCTGTTGATGCGGCGCCTCCTCGCGGGTACCGCGTTGCTGTTGTTCCTCGGGATCGTGGACGCCTGCTGGATCGAGCCGCACACCCTCCTCTTCCGGGACGACGTGAGGATCGACCTCGCGGTCCCGCGCTTCCGGATCGTCCACCTCTCGGACCTCCACATCCGGGGTGACATGCAGCTCCACCGCCGGCTCCGGCGGGAAATCGCCGCGGCCCGGCCGGACCTGATCGTCATCAGCGGCGACCTGATCCAGGACATCCCCGACCGGGAGGACTTCATCGCCCGCGCCTCGGCCGTAGCGGCTTTCATCACTACGCTGAAGGAGATCGCGCCCGTCTACGCCGTCCAGGGGCACAGCGAGCATCAGGGGGAGCTGGTCGGCATGCTCCAGCGCGCCGGCCTCGAATGGCTGTCGAACGAGGGACGGAGGATCGGTCCGGATGGCAGTGTCCTGCTCCTGGGCCTCAACACGCAGGGGGGGGACGATGATCTCGCCCAGCGCTGGCCCTCGCCTTTCCGGCCCATCGAGATGGACGGCGTCCGCCTCTACGGCGCCAGGAGAGGCGAGCCGTACCGGAACTTCTACAGCAGCTACGATCCGAAACCCAACGGTCTGGAGGATGAGAGCGGCCCCCTCGCCTGGAGCGGCTACGAAGTGACCGGCGACGCCCGGATCGACCATGAGGACGCCGGAGTGGGCCTCGCCGTCCACAGCCGCTACGTCCGCGGCGAGGACCGCTTGATCGAATTCAGCCGCGACGGCTCGCGCTGGGCTCAAGGCGGCGCGTTCGCCATCTTCGAGCACGGCTCGTCTCTCCGGGGAAAGACGGACACCGGAGTGCTCCCGGAGCCCGGCCGCTGGTACCGCCTGAAGGTAAAAACCGAGATCCAGCCGGACCGCCTGATCGTGCGAGCGAAGGCTTGGCCGATCGAGGAACCGGAGCCGCCGAAGTGGCAGGCTGAAGCGGAGGATCTCTACGCGACCCGCGTCACGTCCGGCACCGTGGGTCTCTGGGCCTCCGGAGGCGGAACCACGGCCTACCGGAATCTGCGGGTGGTGGATGGGGCGGGACGCGTCCTCCTCGACGAATCCCTCGTCCTGCCGCCGAGCGCCCGGCAGCCGGAGGGTTTCCGCGTGGGAGCGAGGGGAACGCGCCTGGCCATGGCCCTCGCCCGCAGCCCGGAGGTGCCGCCGGGGACGCCGGCTATCATCCTCTCCCACACGCCGGACGTGGTGAAGGAGGCCTCGCGGCGGGGCATCGCGGCCGTCCTCGCCGGCCACACCCACGGCGGCCAGATCCGCATCCCCCTCTTCGGAGCTCTGACGACCCGTTCCACCCTGGGGAGCCACTACGACATGGGACGCTTCGAGTTCGCCGCCCCGAACGCCCGGGGGCTGACGACGCTGTACATCAATGGGGGGGTGGGGATGTCGGTGATGCCGGTAAGATTCTGGTGTCCGCCGCGGTGGGCGGTGGTGGAGGTGGGTGGATAGCCAACTAGGTTAACAGAGCTTATAATGTGTATGGCAATGTGTATGGAGGTGACCATGCGAACGAACATCGTTCTAGATGACGACCTTCTCGACGAAGCTATTCGGGTCAGCGGGATCAAGACCAAGAAGGATGTGGTCCATGAAGCCCTGAGAGTATTCATCGCAGCCAAGAAGAGGAAGAGCCTTCTGGATTTGGCGGGCAAGATTGAGTTCGCGCCAGGATACGACTACAAGGCGCTTCGGGCAGACAAGTCTTGATCGTAGTGGACTCGTCGGTCCTGATTGATCTCCTGAAGGGAGTTCAGTCTGCCCCGGCCAACCGTCTGCGCGGCTTGGAACTGGAGGGCTCTCCCTTCGCTCTGCCGGGCATCTGCTTTCAGGAGGTTCTTCAAGGAGCTAAGGACGAACGCGAGTGGAAGCTGTTGTCAGCGTACCTCGGCACTCAGGATCTCCTCTTCGCGTCCGATCCCGCCTTTACCTATCGGAAAGCTGCCCGTATCTACTTCGACTGCCGGCGCAAGGGAATCACCATTCGGAGCTCCGCAGACTGCTTCATCGCCCAACTCGTCCTCGAACACGACGCGATCCTTCTGCACGATGATGACGACTTTGAATACATCAGCAAGGTGCGTCCTCTCAAAACGTTGAGGGAATAG
>CAXTNS010000593.1:0-4465 GCA_964245465.1 uncultured Thermoanaerobaculia bacterium | reverse complement strand
CGGCAGCGGGATGCGGCCCGGGTGATCGGGGTTAGTCTCGCGACCCTGAGGAGCTGGGAGGCATGGTGCTCGGATATGCGGGCGGCGAACTACCCAGCGGTCCTCAAGTTCTCGGCACTGATCCCAACCCGGCACCCCGCTCGCTTCCGGAGCGGCTGAGGGCTGCCCGCTTGTCCCAGGGGCTCTCGCAGAAGGCACTCGCCGAAGCGCTTGACCTTGTCCCGGAAACCCTCCGGGCCTGGGAAGCCGGACGGGTGCGGACCTGCTCGCGGAAAGTCAGGAAGCGTATCTTGGAGTAAGTCGTCAAGGCAGAGGAGGTCGGCAGACGCTTCCCAGCATGAGACAGAGTGAAGGGGTACAGCTCCCGGAGAGATCCTGGAGCTTTTTCTTTGGACGCTGACGCTACTCGACCGCGAGGATCTCGCGGCACGAGCGGCCGTCCTTAATCGTCAGGATCGCGAGGGTGAGGGGCAGAGAGAAGCGCCTCGGTCCGGCAGAACCGGGTCGCATAGCTATTTTCCCTCTCCGCCCCAGCCCCACGAAGCCGGAGCCGAGTGCGGCATCCTATCCGAAAACACGGCGAGGCGCCGCCGGCTCGCGCGCCGCAGGCGCCTACCTGCGCTCCGCGATTCGCTTCTCCAGAATTTCTAGCCGCTGCGAAATCTCGGCGTTTTGCTGTCGCAGCTCTGCGTTCCTACGCTGGAGCTCCTGGGTCTCCTGCTGCAACTGCTGGACCTGCTGGAGCAGACCCTGGGCGGCGGCCAGGGCCACGCCCGAAGTGTCGGTCAGGGAGATGACCTCGGCGCTCTTACCCAGCCCGAAGGCGGCGTGGAAGTCCTCGGCCACGGGGCCGAGGTGCTCGTCCTCAGGCCCCTCCTTGAAGCGCCACTTGGAAATCGGCAGGGCCGCCAGCCGGGTCAGCACCTCCTGCGGGTCAACGGCCTGAAAGTCCCGCTTCAGAGCGCGGGAGGAGGTGAAGGTGACGTTGGTCGCCTGCACGCTACCGCTGACTTTGAAGGAAGCGGGGCCACCGGCGTCCAGACGCTGGTTGACTTCGACGATGGTGCCGCCGCCGCCTTCGCGCGAGATGAAGAACAGACCCGGACCCCAGTTGTTGACGGCCATGAAGTACTTGACCGCAAGGTTGGTGTTCTGGATCGCGATGCGCGCCTCGTTGTTGTTGGATAGCCGGATGCCCTCCAGGATGGCGCCGGTCGCGCGGCTCACGTGCAAGGGTGTCGAGGGCGCGGACGTGCCGAGGCCCACGTTACCGTCGGGTGTGACGAACAACGCCTCCTGAGCGATCGCGTCGGACGTAGTCAACACGCCGAGCGCCATGCTAAGTGCGCCGGCAATGATCGCGAAGCCCGTCTTGCTCATGGTCGATTCTCCCTTCTTCGTGGCGCTTGTGGCCACTCTGAAAGCTGCGTTTTCAGCTTGAGTGGAGACATCACTGCCGGAATTCCGGATATGCCTCGTCATGGCACCACCACCTTGAGCTGGCCTCCCAACGAGACCCTGAAGCCTGAACCGAGCGTGACCAAGTCCACCGCGTGAAGGGTGGCGTTGCCGCCGGATCCAATGACAAAATCGGTGGCGGTGATGGTATGGCAGGCCTCAAAGACCTGCGTCGTAGTGATCGTCTGACTCGAAAGGTTGAGGTTGTTCAGGCAGACGGGCGGCATGACGAACTCGGTGCCGTCGCCGATCGAGCCGTTTCCACGGATCCGCCGGTTGTCGTTGCCGGGGGTGGCGTAGGGTAGGTCGATGGACCACACCGTGAAATGCGTGCCGGGGGCGATTCCGCCATTGTGGTGGAAATTTAAGTAGTGGGCCGAGCCTCCGCGGCAAAGGCTGTTGATCGGATCACTCGAGGCCTGATTCGCCTCCGTGCTGCCCAGGTACTGCCCGGACGTGGTGTAGATGTCCACACGGTTGCTCAGGGTCGGATAGTCGGGGTCGCACGCCCAACCCCAGACGTGCTGCTGGTCAAATCCGTCGACCCATCCGGTGGGTGCGTACAACTGGGACGCGGTGACCGTCATGTGGACCGTCGCATCGGCCATGAGAAGGGTATCCTCGTCCAGGATCCGGTAGACAAAGGTGTCCTCGCCCGTGAAGTCTAAGTTCGGTTCATAGTATCTAACGCCAAGAAGATCTTTTTCGACCTTGCCGTGCGTGGGCGGGTAGACGATTTCCTGAAAATAAAGAAGGCTGCCGGAGTCGTTAGCAAGCAGAACGCTGTCGGGCAGGTCTTTTCTCCCGCCATGACGGACGGTGAAAGAGTCGTCCTGGGCCAGCGGCGGAACACGGATCTGCACGGAGGCTGTGTCGGTGTAGCCGTGGCCATCCGAGACGGTGTAAGTGAACGTGATCTCGCCGGTGAAACTGGGGGCAGGGGTATAGCGGACTCGATCGGAGAGGACTTGGATTAGGCCAGAGGCGGGAGTGCCGAACGGGAAGACGATTGATAGGGGATCCCGGTCCCAATCGAAGTCACCGGCGAGGAGCGCCGCGAAGGTGATGTCAATGTAGGGGGTACCGGAGGACATGGAGAACCGGGACATGGAGAACCGGTCATCCCCGGCGACCGGGGGTCCTGTCGCGGGGAAACGAGAGTAGAGCAGCGCCGCGGATGGTATTGGGTCGGGCGGATCGCGACGGCACTTGGAATCGGTCACGATGTCCTGTGTGCCGTACCTCGTGATCGCCCTCTCTACCGCCGATGGCGAGGCGTTGGGAAAGCGGCTGAGGAGCAGAGCCGCAGTGCCCGCGACATGGGGAGCAGCCATGGAAGTGCCACTCAGCCAGCAAATGGCGTTGTTCGCCCGCCGTGAGCTGGAGACGATGTGGGAAGCAGGGGCCCAGATGTCCACGGCGCAACCCAAGTTGGACCCGCAGTCGCACAGGGTCGGGTTGTTCGGGCACTCGGTCGGGCTGCAGTACTGCGTCCAGCGGGCGTCGTATTCGTCCACACCGCCGGCAATGATGATCTCCTGAGGGAAGCGGGGGCCTCTGGAGGTGTCGTCGCAGGGCTTCTCGCCCTGGGTGGTCATGGTGCCCTTGCAGGCGTCCTGGTTCTGATTGCCCGCCGACTGCACGAGCGTGACGCCCGAATTCACTAGATTAGTCGCCGCGAGGGCCATCGCACGCAATTGGAAGTCCCCACCGTTGAAGCTGATGTTGGCAACCGCGGGCTGCCCCGCCGGCCGGTTGGCGAGGATCCAGTTGATACCTTCGACGAAATTGGAGATTGGTGGTCGAGTGAGCGCACAGTCCGAGGTGATCTTGACAGGATGGATGCGAACGTCCTTCGCGACGCCGTAAGTCGTACCGCTTAGAATACCGGCGACATGGGTACCATGGCCGTTCGGCGTGCAATCCGAAATATCGCTGCGCTTCGGGTCGGACGGTGGGACGGAGGCGTTGACGCCCACCTCGATGCGCGAGAAGCCGGCCGCGTCCAGGAATTCCTGGTGCCCTGCCGTGATCCCGGTGTCGAGGAGGTAAACATGAACCGGGACTCCTGCCGTGGCAACATCGAAGTTATAGAGGCCGTCCCTGGGCAGGCGTTCCTGATCGATGCGGTCGAGTCCCCAGTTATCGAAGCAGCCGGTGGCGTCAGGCTGGGGGGCCACGCACTGGATCAGCTGAGGCGAGGTGGGGAAAGAAGCGGAGTGGGTGACGATCGTCGGCTGATAGCATTCCGGCGCGACGTTCTGGGGCTCGACATAGGCGTCCTGCTCGACGAGCCGGATACGGGGATCGCGGCTGAGGGCACGGGCCGCCTCTTCCGGCAACTCGACGAGGAAACCGGGCAGGGCCAGATCCCACGTGCGCAGTGGGGTCGCCGCGTGGAGTCGTGCGATGTCGCTCACCACCTCGGCCACACTCGGACCCTTGGCGCCGGAGGGTCGGGCGGTGGGACTAAACTGGTCTTCTAAGATCACGATATAGCGGTTGGGCACGCCGTTCTGGCGCGTGGATGCGAAGCGCTCCACCTGATTCGAGATGTCGCCAGTCGGTGGCTGGCCGCCCGGCGCTACGACCACCGGACTCTGCCCCTGCGCCTGCGCGACGGAGCCAAGCACGAATAGTTCGATCGGCAGGATTAATACGTAACCCCAAAGCATTCGCATAGAGCAACTCCTTTTGCTGGAGATGTAGGCCCGCAGCCAGGCCCATTGTCGATTACTAGGGGCCCATTAGGGAGCGAAGCACCTTGGTTTTGCGGGAGGATTCGTTCATGGCGCCGCCGCCGAGTTCGATGTCCTGGCTGCGGCTGGCGAAGGCCTCTAGAAGAGAGTGACGGCAGGAGGGAAAACGTTTCGGCAATAACTCAACGGAGGCGACCAGCGGCGAGGGTCAAGGCGAGGACCGCGGTCTCGCCCAATTGGGTTCCCCGGCAGGTCACTCCACCGCCAGGATCTCCGGAACGATCCGGTCGCCGGTCACGGTGAGGATG
>CAXTNS010000592.1:338-4467 GCA_964245465.1 uncultured Thermoanaerobaculia bacterium | reverse complement strand
TCATACCCCGCCTCGACGCGCGTCGAGGCGGGGTATGAAGGCGCAGCCCTCCGTTTCGCTGGTCCGGCGCCCCGACACGCATCGCTTGATCCACTCCAGATACAGCGACGCCGGCGGCAGCGTGCTCGGGGAGGATGTGAAGATCAACGTCTCCATCGAGGCGAACCGGCAGGCGGAGAAGCCGGCGCAGTAGGGATGTCCTGTCACTCTGGCAAGAATTGACAAGCTTTGCCATCCTCCTTACGCTGTCTCAGGAGGATGGCAAAGCCGATGACGACCCTCAACATCTCTCTTCCCGAACACCTGAAGGCCTTTATTGAGGACCAGGTTGCCTCAGGAGGCTACAGTACGGCCAGTGAGTACGTTCGGTCACTGATCCGAGAAGCGCAGGAGCGGAAGATGCGGGAGACCCTTGAGTCGAAGCTTCTGGCAGCCTTCAGCGATGAGCCCGAGGAGATGAGCCGGGAGGATTGGGACAGATTGCGGGCTCGGGTGCGCCAAGTCGCGGCCGAGAAGAAGAAGTGAAGCGTCGCCTCGTCGTTCGCCCTCTCGCCAAGCGTGATCTCGACGAGCAGGCTCGTTACATCGCCCGCGATAATGTCGAAGCAGCCCTCCGTTTCCTGGATGCTGCCGAGGGGGCTTTCGACCGCCTCCGGTCACTGCCTGAGATTGGCAAGGTCAGGAAGTTCCAACACCCCGAGCTTGCACATGTTCGCTCATGGCCGATTCCGGGATTCGAGAAGCATATAATCTTCTATAAAGCAAGCTTGGAGAGGGTTGAAGTTCTGCGTGTCGTTCATTCTGCCCGCAATCTCGCCGGAATCTTCGGCCCCGAAGGCTCTTAGGATCGATCAGACCCTGTCCAATTTCTAAACACGCTTCGCACCTTCGGTGTCTTCGAGGACGATGCCGAAGCGTCGCGGGAGCAACAAAGTTGAGGATTTTGACCTCCATGTCATGAAGACGCCGGAGGGGTTCCGCGCCTGGGTCTCGGACCCCGACGGCGGAGGCGTGGCCCGCTGGGATTTCGGCCATCCTTTCTCCGATGAACCCACGATCCAGGAGGCTCTCCTGGAGACGTCCGGTGGCTGCCGGGATCTGAGACCCTCCCGGCCGCCGTCCCAGGATGTCACGCGGGATCTCGGCACCCGACTGTTTCAGACGGTATTCGGCGGGAACGTCCTGGCATTCTGGCGTCAACGCCTTCTCGCAGCGCAGAAGGCAAAAAGAGGTCTGCGTCTCCGGCTGCATCTGAACACCCCGGAGCTCTGGGACTGGCCCTGGGAGTTGCTCTACGACCCCGATCGAGGTTTTCCGGCGGTTGATCCGGCCACTCCCGTGGTGCGCTACATCGAAATGGCGGACCCTCCCCCTCCGCTGAGGGTCCGGCCTCCCTTGAAGGTTCTCGTGGTCACGGCCTCTCCCAAGGGGATGAGCCCGATCGGTATCGAAGATGAACTGGAGGATCTGGAAAAATCCCTGACGGAGTTGCGGCTAGCGGAATGGGTTGAGGTCGATGTGTTACAAGGTGCGACCCGGGAAAGGCTCCACCAGAAACTTCGGAAAGGAGATTTCCACGTCCTCCACTTCATCGGCCACGGTGCGTTCGACACCAACCGCGAGCAAGGCGTGGTTTATCTCGAAAGGAAAGAAGGCTTTTCCGATCCGGTAGATGGTGAGAAGCTGAGTACGGTGCTACTGGACCAGCCACGGCTCCGGCTCGCGATCCTGAACGCCTGCAATAGTGCCCGGGGAAGCCAAGCCGATCCCTTCGCAAGCCTGGCACAGAGCCTTGTTCGAGCCGGGCTTCCCGCGGTGATCGCAATGAAGTCCGCGGTGACGGACCGGGCGGCGCTCACTTTCGCACGCCACTTCTACGAGTCTCTTTCCCGGAGAAAGCCGGTGGATCAGGCCGTCACGGAAGCTCGCCATGCCATGTTCTTTCTGGGCTCTGGCGAGTGGGGGAGTCCTGTATTGGCTCTTCGTGCCCCGGATGGGCGCATCATCGAACCGGTATGGTGGGAAATTCTGATCCGACGAGTGGAGAAGTTCCTGCGGCCCTGGCGGCAAGCCCTCGTGATACTACTCCTTATCTTTCTCGTGGGAATGGGATTCTGGAGTCTGGCAAGGCGCTGGTTTGATCTCAATCTCCTCTATGCATTCCTGAACCCTCCAGAGTGTCCTTCACCCTACGGTCTCCGCATCGCTTTCGTAAAGGTGGAGCCCGAGGGTAGGCGTCCGTTCTGTATCAGCCGCTTCGAAGTCACCCAGCGCCTCTGGAAGAGGGTGGTCGGGAAAGTCCCGACTCGTCAGCAGGGGGATGCGTTGCCCGTTGTCAGAGTCTCCTGGAACGATTCGCAAGGCTTTCTGACTCAGCTGACAAAACGGAATCCAGGCGCGGTCTTCCGGTTGCCGACCGGAGCCGAATGGGTGTACGCGGCACGGGCAGGCCAAAGGAGCCCTGGAGCTCCTCTCCCTCAGGAGGCGAACTGCGACAACAAGGAGGAGACCGATGGATATGAAGGGCTTGCACCGGTTGCCTCTTTCCCTCCCAATGCCTGGGGTTTGTTCGACATGGCAGGCAACGTCTCGGAATGGGTGAGCGATCTGGAGAAATCAGGATTGAAGAGGATCCGTCGTGGCGGGAGCTTCGAAAACGTGCCGAAAAACTGTTCGATCATGTATTTCACCAGCTCGAGGCCGTACAGTGAATATTACGACGTCGGCTTCCGCATCGTCAGGAAGCCGATCGGTCTATCCTTGCGGTCTCAAGTTCCAGTCGGTGGCGCCACAATACTCAGATCGGATGCAGGCCGAAACTGAGATTATGATATGTCCAATACAGACCCTGTTGCGTTCTATAGTCGGAGAAGATGGTTTGCGAGTCACTGGACTTCTCTGGGTGAAGATAAGGCGCTGTATCAGCGGCAGTGTCTTATGGGAGAAATAAAGAGATATGCCAAAAGCAGTAGGCTTTTGGCTCAAGGAGTTCGATCGCTGGTCAGCTATGTCTGCACGTTAACCTCCCGCCTCAACAATTTTTCCCCTCTAGTGTCCATAAGACTGAGAAGGCTCCCCCGCCTTCGCCTAGGCAGCTACCGGAGGTACATTCTTGCTCTACGAAGATTTTCATCTTCGAGTCGCGCCCGACGGTCCAGAGGGATTCCAGGTCCAAGGCCGTTTCCGTGAGCAACGGGCGATTGAACCTCTTTCTCTCCCTGCCGGCCTGCGCCTCCCTGATTTCATCCCGGGAAAGTCCTGTGCGGGAACAACCCGGGATATCGTGACGGCAGATATTAAAACCGAGCATGCCGCCTCCCCCGAAGAGGTGGGTAGTTTGCTATTCCAGGGTCTCTTGGGCGGCGAGGTGAGGCGGCTATTTGAGTCGGTCAAGGGAGGAGCCGTCGAGGGTCCCGAGCTATCTCTGCGTCTCCGCCTCCATTTCCCCCCTCTTGATAAACGTTCGTGGCATCTGCAGAGCCTCCCTTGGGAGCTTCTCTATTGCGTCGAGGATAGGCGGTTCCTCGCCCTCAGTCGCCGAATGCCTATTGTCAGATCTCTGGATACTGCTCGGCCTCTCCGCGTTCTCCCGCCAACATCTCCCCTGCGCTTGCTGATTACCATGGCTAACCCTCAGACGACCAGCCCTTTGAATCTAACGGGAGAGCGAAAAAAGATCGAGGAAGTTTTGTCCGCGATCGATCAGATCCAGATCACAGTTCTCGAGAGGGTGACACTGCGGGATCTTCGGCTTCGGCTTCGTGAGGGTGGCTTCCACATTGTCCATTTCATGGGGCATGGGATTGAGTTCGATCAGGAGTCGAGTGAGGGAGCGATCCTCCTGAATTCCCCAGAGGGAGAGGCGATGCCTCTCTCCGCGACTGGGCTCGCTGAGCTCTTCGAAGGACTGGAAGCGCCCCAACTCGTAGTGCTCAACGCCTGTAAGACGGCGGTCACTTCCGAGAGTGGCGATCCTCTCCGGAGTGTGGCGGCCTCCCTGGTGGTGGCGGGTCTTCCCGCTGTGCTCGCTCAGAGCGCTGCGATCCAGGATGCTGCCGCGCTGATTCTGGCCGAGGAGCTTTACCGGCGGCTGGCGTCATCCATTATCTAAAGGTCGAGGAGGTTGAGA
>CAXTNS010000592.1:0-328 GCA_964245465.1 uncultured Thermoanaerobaculia bacterium | reverse complement strand
ACAGAAGCTCGCCTGGCACTACGGTCAGAGCGACGTGGGACAAGCGATTGGGCCATTCCGGCGCTCTTCGTCCGCCCGAACTCTGTGGGAGGGTTGACACGCCAGGTGGAGCCGGAGGCGCCGGTGACCGAGAAATTACGTCAACCATCTATACGCGAACAGAACATCGAGGCCGGAATCGTAGAAGAACAATGGAATATTCAAGCAGATAATATGCAAGTCCACAGAGGGGGCTGAGATGAGTCAAGAGGCGACCAAGGAGACAAACGTGAAAGTAATTGAAGTGGGGTTCTCAGGGTCGCCTCCAACTCAGGACAATGTTGTCGGA
>CAXTNS010000591.1:0-4469 GCA_964245465.1 uncultured Thermoanaerobaculia bacterium | reverse complement strand
GCGGGCGGGCGCTACGCTCGCCCCGGCCGGATCTCCAGCGCATGCTGACGGACGGCGGGCGCAGCCTGGGGGCGGGCTCGCCCCGCGACCGGGTGCGCACGGGCCTCCTCGTGACCGAGGTCGCGCTGGCCCTGGTGCTCCTGGCCGGGGCGGGCCTGCTGATCCGCTCGGGCCTGGCGCTCCAGAAGGTGGAGCTGGGCTTCGAGCCCGCCGGCCTGCTGACGGCCCAGCTCTCCCTCCCTGAAGCCAACTACCCGGAGAAAGAGCGCGCCGTGGCGACTGTCCAGAGGGTGGTGGGTGAGGCGGCCCGCATCCCGGGCGTGGAGTCCGTGGCCGCGGTGTCGATCCTGCCGCTGTCGGGCTACGACACCTCGTCCAGGCTGAACATCGAAAGCCAGCCCCGGCAGCAGGGAGAGGAGATCCATGGCAGCACCCGGGAAGTGACCCCGGGCTACTTCCGGACTCTGCGCATCCCCCTCCTGCGCGGCAGGGATTTCACGGCCGCCGACCGCGAGGGCGCTCCCAAAGTCGCGGTCGTCAACCAGGCCCTGGCGCGGCTCGCCTGGCCGGAAGGAGATGCGCTGGGCAAGCGGCTCGCCTATACGGATGACGACGAGACGGGGCCCGACTGGATCGAGGTCGTGGGAGTGGTGGGGGACGTCCGGCTCGGGCACCTGGAGGATGAGGACGCCCGTCCGGGGTTCTACCTCCCCATGGCGCAATCGGATCTGATGGAAGGTGACATCTCGGCGGCTTTGGTGGCCCGCTCGGCGGGTGATCCGTCCGCCCTTGCGGGCTCCTTGCGCCGGGCCGTCCGTGGGATCGATCCCCGGCTGCCGGTCTTCGACGCCGCCACCATGGAGGAGATCCGCGCCTCGTCAACCGCTACGGCTCGATTCAACATGCTGCTGCTGACGGCTCTGGGGGTGATCGGGTTGCTGCTGGCGGCGGTGGGCATCTACGGCGTCATCGCCTGGTTCGTCAGCCAGCGCACCCAGGAGATCGGCCTGCGCATGGCCCTCGGGGCCACCCAGAGGCGGGTGCTGGCCATGGTGACGTGGCAAGCGTTCCGCCCGGTTCTCGTGGGGCTCGCCGTGGGCGTGGCCGGCGCCGTGGCGGCCACGCGAGTGCTCTCGGGACTCCTGTTTGGCGTCACGGCCACGGATCCGCTGACCTTCGCGGGGGTTCTGGTCGTGCTGGCCGCGGCGGCGCTGGTGGCGAGCTGGGTGCCGGCGAGGCGGGCGGCCCGGGTGGATCCCACCCGGGCCTTGTCTCCCTAAGGCTTAGTGGACTTCGCGGACCACGTTCCGCTTCAGGTCGTCCAGGCCGACCGAGAGGCCGTTACCATGGTTGAGCGGCGGCTGGCCGGCGAAGAGGTCCTCCGGCAGGGCGCCGGTCTTGCGGAGGCTCTCCAGGGCGGCGGCCTCGTCGGCCGTGGCCAGCTCGACGCAGTTGACCCGGACCAGACGACGGATGTCGGCCTCCCGGCGAGCCAGGTCGTTGAAGTTACGGACCGGGCTCCCGAAACCCGGATCCGGCACGGAGTTGCCGGTGAGGAACCCGGAAAGGTCCGCCGGCAGGCCTGGAGTCGAAGGATCGACGTGGACGAAGATGGTGTCCGTCTCACCCGCGTGGCAGCCGCCGCAGGAGTTGAGCGACGCGCGGTGCCGGCCCCAGTTCTCCTGCAGGTTCGCGAGGTTCAAGCTAGACTCGTTCCAGAAGAACCCAGGACCGGGAACCTGAGCGTTGCCACCCAGGAAATTGTTGCTCTGGAAGAACAGCGGTACGGCCGGCACCGGCTGGTCAAAGCCCATCGGGAAGAGATTCGGAGCGACCTGGCTCAAGACCCAGTCGCGGAAGACAGGGCCGTTGTTGAAGCTGTTATCCGGGTTGTCGGCCGTCGTGGTCTCGGCCAGCAGGCTCCAGGGGGACTGCACGAGCTGAAATTCGCGGAGCTCCCAGGGGCGCTTGAGAGCGATCTCGTTGGTCCGGATCTGGCCGATGGCGCTGCCGTTCGGCCGGATCGGATTCGAGTTGGCCCTTACGAACTCCTCGGTCAGCCGTTCCAGCCGCTTGTTGTAGGCGGGATCGCCCGGTACGAAGTTTTCGAGGTCCAACCAGCGCTGAGCCCACTGGACCACGGAGTCGCAATGGCACTTGGGTACCCGGTACTCGAAGATGACGGAGAAGGGGAGGGCCAAGCAGCCATTTTCATGAATCCTCGGGGCCTGACTCCGATCGTAGCCCCCGACGAGCTTCCAGCCGCGCGGGAGGACGAAGCCGAAGATGAACCGCGCCTCGCCCGCGTCCAGGAAGTTGCCGGTGGAGCCGCTCGGATAGCCGCCGCCACCACCCGTGGTGCTCCGCAGGTCGACCCGGTTCACGATGGCGAGCAGGCGCAGCGGAGCCAGGTCCAGCTTGAGCCGTTCGCCGCCGCTGGCTTGTTTCCATTGGTTGATGATGTCCTGCATCTCTTCCCGTTTGGGTACGCCGAAGGAGTTGATGGTCTGGTCGGCGACCCAGTGCTTGAGCCACTCCTCGGTAAAGAGGGAGGGATCGATGCCGGTATTCGTCTGATTGGCCATCTCGACCATCAGGTGCTTGAAGGTCCACACACCGTCCGGATTGCCGAAGCCGGTGCACGGGTCGATCGTGCGGTTCGGGTCGGTGACCACGCCCACGTCGCGGATCATCAAAACCCGCTCGGCGAACTGGGTCGGCGGGAAGGTGGCGTTGACCTGCTTGGCCGGGCCCCGCGAGACCTTCAAGGCCGGCGGAGTCGGCGAGAGGCTGACCACCGCGGGATCGATGCGGACGGCGCCGCCTGCCTGGAATGCGTCATAGTCGAAGGCGGTCTGCTTGTCCGTGCCGATGATGGAGCGCCCGACGAAGTTCGGAATGTCGCGGGCTCCCCTCGCTACCTCCTCACGATCCTGGGCGGCGCGGGCTTCGAGGTCGGCGTCATGCGCCATGCCGATACCGGTGAACACCCCGTCGCCAGCCTCGGCGTCGCCCTGCTTGCCGTCGTCGCGCAGGATCACCGTCTGAGACAGGGCACCCAGAGTGACGTACGACCGGGTGCCTTCCCGCTGCTTGGCGGCGAGCTGAGCCTCGGTCAGGCGCACCATGACCAGGATGTTCCCCCGGTCTGGGAACGCTCTCGTCTTCTGGATCAGGACTTCGGCCGGGGGTGGCAATTGCCCTCCGAGGCTGCCGCCTTCCCGGGGTGAAGTCGAGGCCTTGGCCTCGGTGGGGACGGCCCGACTGGCCCACGCGGCCGTCGCGATCGTTAGGACGGCCAGGGCGGTCAAGGTGAGGTACAGCGCACGGCGCTTCCGGTCAAGTCTCTTCCAGCGGCTCATTGAGCTCCTCCTGAAGACGACGGGGCAAGCCCGCATCCGGCATTGGACGTGGAGTCGTCTAAAAATTCGAAGGTGCTTCAAGCGAGCAGAAGCGAGCCCTCTTGAGGTCGGGGCTACCCGCCGATCTGCATGAAGCTCGCGAGATTGCCGTAATTGCCCTGGGTGAGCATGTGCTCGGCCGGCTTCTCCTGGAGGACGCGGAGGATCTCGGCTTCGAGCGCGGCCTCGGGGTCGGAGGCCGCGAGGAGGGGGCGGAGGGGGTAGGTGCGGTCGGCGAAGAGGCAGAGCCGGAGCTCGCCCCGGGCCGTCAGGCGCAGGCGGTTGCACTCCGCGCAGAACGTATGGGAGAGCGGGGTGATGAAGCCCACCGAGCCGAGAGAACCGGGGAACCGGAACGCCTTGGCCGGACCCGTTCGGGGACCGATCTCGGTTGGGATCAGGGGGCCGAAGCGCTCCTCGATCCGGGCGCGGGCTTCATCCGCCGACAGGAAACCGATCGGCTGGAGATACTGATTCACCTTCGTGGGCATCATCTCGATGAAGCGCACGTGGAGCGGCTGGTCGAGGGTTAGGGCGGCCAGGCGTTCGGCGTCGTCCAGCCCGCCGTCGGAGAGGAGCACGGCGTTGAGCTTGACCGGGTCGAGCCCGGCCGCGAGGGCCGCCTCGACGCCCCGCCAGACTTCTTCGAGATCGCCCCGGCGGGTGATCTCCCGGAAGCGCTCGGGGTCCAGGCTGTCGACGCTGATGTTGACCCGGTCGACTCCGGCTGCTTTGAGCGCGGGGGCCATGCGCTCGAGTCCGGTACCGTTGGTGGACAAAGCCAGATTTTCAAGTTCCGGCAGAGCCTTGAGTCTCTGGGCGATCTCCAGGGTGTCCTTGCGCACCAGCGGCTCGCCGCCCGTCAGGCGAACCCGCCGGATGCCCATCCGCACCAGGGTGCCCACGATCGTCTCGATTTCCTCCGGCGAGAGGAACGCCCGGTCGCCGAACGGAAAGTCGGCGTCCTCGGGCAGGCAGTAGGTGCAGCGGAAGTTGCAGCGGTCCGTCACCGAGACCCGCAGATAGGTGAGCCGCCGGCCAAAGGCGTCCACGAGCCGGGTCCTATCC
>CAXTNS010000590.1:3357-4482 GCA_964245465.1 uncultured Thermoanaerobaculia bacterium | reverse complement strand
GTCTACGCGGATGCGAGCTCTGCCGGGCTCTATCTCGATAACCGGCTCAATCCCTGGCGCTGGAACGCCCCGATCAACACGATCCACGCCGTCGAGCAACCGAGCTTCGCCCTGATCTCCAAGACGAAGCCCGGGGAGTTCGAGCGAGCGCGCGAGGCCTTCCAGAAGGCCCGGCATGGCTGGACCCCTCCGCAGACACCGCCGATCCACATCTATCTCGACTATGAGATCGATCTCTACGTCTACGATGCCCGCGCCGACCTCGGCGAATCGACCATCTGGGATATCCCCCGGCTCGCCCCGACCCTGTACGGCAAGACTCTCTCGCTGACAGCAGCCCAGACCAACGAGCCCTGGCTCCAGGACTATGCGAACCAGCGCTACATCCCGCCCACGTTCCAGCTCAGCCTGATGGTGAACTTCCGCGAGGACAGTCAAGCCTACATCCTGAACGAGTTCCTCCTTTCGAGCTTCAATTACGCGACCACCGAAGCCAACGCGACCAACAACCCCACCATCAACACTTACATCTACGAGGGAGGGACGAACTACTACTCGCCGACGGTCGGCTCGTCCTGGTACCGCCTTCGCGTCGATGCCCTCAAGCACCCGGGCCTCGCGAGCGAGCCTCCCATGGTCGTCAGCGGCGGCGACTACTCTCCCGTAGTTTTCGCCAACAAGGTTTTCCAGACCGCCCTGCAGGGCCGGATCGATCTGACGAACTACTACAAGGTCGCTCACGGACACCAATTCTTTCCAGGCCAGAAGCCCACGCCAAACTTCGACACTGCCCTCGGCGAAAACAACGGGATCAACTGGGCAGGCGTGATCTTCGAGAATCACGGACCTTTCGTTGTCAGCGTCGGCGTGAGGAAGCTGAACGTTTCGTATTAGCTATGGCCGAGAGCTTTCAAAGACCGGCACCTGGATCGTCGCCGGCCCGTTTTTCTCCGAGAGCGTAATGCGTCGGGCTGCTCGACCCGGCGCTGCGACACTCGATGGGCCGAGCCGCCCGGCGCGCGGCGGCGGCGCACGGCCTGGAAACAAATCACCACGCGGTGCTGGCGGTGCTGGAGGCCAACCGTCGCGCGGGCGCCCTCAGCCGGGCGAGGGGTGGGTAGATAC
>CAXTNS010000590.1:0-3347 GCA_964245465.1 uncultured Thermoanaerobaculia bacterium | reverse complement strand
CCCGGCTCTGGAGGACGACCGCGTCCTCATTGTCCGCTGAGATGGCACCCATCTTCCGAGCACATATCCGCCGAGACTGTCCGTGAGACGGGTCCAGCCCTTGCCTCCAGGTGCCGCTGAAAATGCCTCCCATGGCGGACGCGACCAGAAGAGTCCGGCCGTCCGGCCGCACGGCGGTGAGGGCCGTGGCGCCAGCCATGTTTCGATGACCTTGATTACTGGTGGACTGGGCGAACCGGCAGACTCCACCCTCGCCTTCTACGGTCCTCTATGAGAGTCTGGAGGCATGACGAACGGAGCACATGCTTCCTGAGAATGAGGAGTGGGGATGACCAGAGTGATCGTTGCCCTCGTGCTCGCGGTTCTCGGCTCGGCAGCCTCTCGGGCGGCGGACGACCCGCACCGGCTCGTGGGGGGTCTGGCGGCTGCTGCGAGAGGTCGACACCAAGGCCGACGGCTCACCCGCCCCGGTGGCCGCGTTGAGCGACTGCGAGGGGCTCCTGATCTATACGGCGGATGGCTTCATGTCCGTCAACATCATGCCCAAAGGCAGAACCTGGTCGACCGATACGGCCACGATCGATGAGCTGCGCGAGACGGTCGGGAACGGAACCGCCTATGCGGGCCGCTAGGATGATCACTGGGGGCCTATGAATATCGAGGATCCATCTAAGCCACGCCGCTGGTGGTCCGGTGCCATGAAGGAGGCGCCGGTTGCATTCTGGTGCGGTGGTCTCGCCGGTGCCGCTTGGCCCTTCGCGTTTTTTTATATTGTATCTCGGTTCACCTCGGGCACCACGATTGGAGTAACCGGTCCAAAGAACTGGGCCGATCAGATCATGGGTTGTGGCATGCTTCTCAGTTATACAGGTCCCGTGGCTCTGGCGCTGCTTTTCTTCGCCATGCTCATGGGCTTCAGAATGGCGGGGTACTGCACGGCAGCGATCATGATAGCGATTCGCTCAAGGACGTAGGGTCGCGCCCTGGGCAGACTCCTGGAGCAAATCTTGAAGATTCCTGCATACCACATCGACGCTTTCGCCGGGGCCGTCTTCTCTGGAAATCCAGCCATGGTCTACCCTCTGGACCGCTGGCTCGATGACGAGACCCTGCAACTCATTGCCAGGGAGAACAGTGTCCCTGTAACAGCCTTCTTCGTCGAGAACAAGGATCATTATGAGCTTCGCTGGTTTACGCCGACGGTGGAGCTGAATCTTTGTGGGCATGGCACTGTGGCGGCTGCCGCGGTCGTTTTCGACACCCTGGACGCCTCCACGGAATCCATTGCTTTCGAGACGAAAGGAGGGACATTCAAGGTGGTCAGGGAAGGCCCGCTCATCGTCATGGACTTCCCCGTCTATGAGGCGTTACCGTGCTCGACAAAGCCGGAGGATCTGGTGCATGCCCTGAGCAGAGAACCGAAGGAAATCCTCAAGGCCCAGAACCAGAACTATCTAGCGGTGTATGAGAGAGAAGCCGACGTCCGCGCCATCGCTCCGGATATAGAGCTTCTGAAAGAGGTTGATTGTCTGGGTGCGATCGTCACGGCGAAGGGGGAGGGCTCCGACTTCGTCTCGAGATATTTTGCTCCGAGGATTGGCATTCCTGAAGACGCCGCAACCGGTTCGACCCACTGTACGTTGGCGCCGTACTGGTCCAGGAGGCTCGGGAAGCGAAAGCTCCATGCGATGCAGCTCTCTCAGCGCGTAGGGGAGCTCTGGTGCGAGTCTCTGGAGGACAGAGTCAGGATTGCCGCGCGGGCCGTGCGTTACGCCGAGGGCTTTCTCCATCTGTGAAGCTCTCCGTTGAGATCCCACCGGAGGGCTGACCGGTGGCCTGACACCTGCGGGTACGTCCTGATCTGTTAGCGCGGGACAGGAAACTGAGCGCGCACTCTCCCACCGCAGTCGTCATCGAGAAGGTAGAGAGCGGTGTCCCGGCGGGTCGCGGGCTGGAGTTGCAGCGTGTCGGTTCCCTCCGGGATGGCCTGGGGCGAGCTCATCAGGACCGCCCGGCAGGAGCCCGGGACCGGTGCGTTGTGGGCGGACTCCCAGAAAAGGAAACGGACGAAGAGACGGGCCTCGCGATAGTCGATGTCGTGCTGGCGAGGGATCTGGAAGCCCGGTCCGGGGACGACCTGAATCCGGGAGTCTCGGCTGGCGACGTCCCAGAGCCTCCCCGCGAGGCCGCGGCGCTGGGCTTCCGCCGGCCAGACGCGGTCGCCGGGAATCCGTGCCGCGTGGACGAGGGCGATCGCCGCCAGGAGGGCGGACTGGATCGAGCGCCGGCGGGAGACGGCCCGCGCCAGATGGTCCCCGCTCACGGCGAGGAGCAGGGCGATCCCCGGGTAGCTCATGTAGGCGTACCAGGGACGCTTGCTGACCGACACGGTCCCCAGGAGCGGCGCTGCCAGCGACCAGGCGAGGAGCAGAACGATCTCATACCGGGGGGACTTCCAGTCTCGGCGGGAGGCGAAGCCCAGCAGGACGACGCCGGCCGGCAGCAGCAGAAGAGGGCCGAAATCCTGGGCCACGGTCATTGGATAGTAGCCCGGGCCCTGAACGTGAGACGCGGCGATCTGGCCCTTGAGGCGGTCCGCGTACTGCCCCACCAGCAGCCGGTTGGTCACTGCCCGCGTCGAAGTCGCGAGGCTGAGCGCACCGAGCCAGAGAACGTAGAACCCCAACCAGACTCCGAGAGCCAGAGCCACCGTGACGCCGAGCCGCGGCGTGCCCTGACCCGCGCGGCGAGCGGGCCACTCCGTGGCCAGCAGAACCGCCAGAAAGACGATCAGTGCGAACGGCGACTTCACCCAGGCCGTGGTGCCCACGAGGAGCACCATGCACGCGAGCCTCCAGGGACTCCGGCGGCGGCGCCAGGAGTCGAGCGCGATGACGGCCGACGTGACGAGAAGGACTTCGAGCGCGTCGGTGGTGGCGCTGCGGATGCCGTGCAGCGCCAGAAGGCCGGGGGTCAGAGCGAACACCAGCGCGGCCAGAATCCCGGCCCTCTCGCCGAAGCGGGCGGACCCGAAGGCGTAGAGCAGAGCGGCGGTCGCGGCGGCGGCCAGGACGCTGGGCAAGCGGGCGGTGAACGGACCCGGACCCAGGAGATGAAAGGACAGACGCATGAGCCAGAAGGCCAGCGGCGGTTTGTTCATGAACAGCTCGCCGCTCCCCTGGATGGGGAAGAGCGAGCCCTGGGCCATGGACTCCAGGACCCGGCTCATGTAGGTGATCTCGTCGGTGTGAAGCTCCGGATGGGACAGCCGGACGGAGAGGATCGAAGCGACCGCAAGGGCGAGAAGGATGGCCCGCAGGATCGGCGGCACCAGCCGGCGGCGGCCC
>CAXTNS010000589.1:0-4489 GCA_964245465.1 uncultured Thermoanaerobaculia bacterium | reverse complement strand
GTTCGGCTCTCGCCCCGGCGCTTCTCGCCGCCTCCGCCGGGAATACCCTTGTCCAGGTCCTCTTTTCGCCGGCAGCCCGGTCGCCAAGGGCCGTGCTAAGGTGAAGCCATGCCTATCCATGAAGGGTCCGCGGACCGCGAACAAACGGACGAGAGCCTGCGCATGGAACGGGAAAAGACCGACCATGCGCTGGCCGAGAGGCAGGCGGCCAAAGAGGATTCCGACCTGGTGGTCCGCCGCGCGCGGGAGAGCGCGGACGCCCTCTTGACCGAGGTCGACGCCAAGGCGGATGAGCTGCTGGAGGGCTCGCCACAGGCCGGGACGCGCGCCACCCTCACCGAAGAACGAGGGCTGGAAGACGAAGCCCTCCAGGAGGAGCGGGCCTCTGCGGATGAGATCCTCCGCCGCGAACGCGACGAGAACGCCCGTGCCCTGTCGAGGCTGCTGCCGCTGGAAAGAGAAAAGACCGACCGCTTCCTGCTGACGGAACGCGTCCGGTCCGATGTTGCGCTCTCGAACCGGGACAACTTCCTGGGCCTCGTCAGCCACGATCTGCGCAATCTGCTGGACGGAATCGTCGTGAGCGCGGAGCTGCTCTCGGCGAGAGCTCCCGAAAACGAGGACGGGGTACAGACGCTCGAGACGACGGCGCGCATTCAACGCTACGCCGCCCGCATGAACCGGCTCATCGGGGACCTGATTGACGTCGCAAGCATTGACGCCGGCAAGCTCGCCATGACACCGGTCCCCGGCGATGCGGCGGCGCTGATCGCCGAGGCGGTAGATACGTTCCAGGCCGCCGCGTCAGCGAAGGGCATCTCCTTGCAGACCAAGATTGTCGAGGGCCCTCTTCGGGCAGAATTCGATCACGATCGGATGCTTCAGGTGCTTGCCAATCTGATTGCAAATGCGATCAAGTTCAACTCTCGAGGCGGCAGCATCCGGGTTCGTGGCGAACGCGCCGGAGACGAGCTTCGCTTCTCCATCAGCGACACCGGATCGGGTATACCCGGCAACATGCTGGAGGCCATCTTCGAGCGCTTCTGGCAGGTTGGGGAAAATGATCGGAGAGGCGTGGGCCTCGGTCTTTACATCTCCCGGTGCATCGTCGAAGCCCATGGCGGAAGGATCTGGGCGGAGAGCACGCTCGGCGAGGGCAGCAGGTTCCGCTTCACGCTCCCCCGCTCCCATTAGAAGAGCGATTCACACCTCAACGCCGAACAGCTCGCGGAGAAGGGCCGCGCGCTCCTCTTCGCTCTCCAGGGTCCTCTCGTGCCGCTCGCCGCCGCGGGTCGTGATCAGTTTCATTCCGCTCAGGGTGACGCGCCCTTCCGGCGTGGCCAGGGAGCAGACGGTCTGCCGGGTGAAGTGCGACTCCGGCGAGGTCTGGTGGTAGCGGCACATCCCGGCGTAGTCCGCATATTCGTACGGTTGCGGGGTGAAGCGGTACTGTGGCTGCCAGGGCTCTCCGGCGCCGTCCCGCCGCAGGAGGAGGAGATGGCCGCCGTCCTCGTCGATCCGGAAGGCTCGCGTGCCCTCCGGTTGCTCTCCCCGCTCGTCCAGCCGTAGCGGATCGCGAAAGGATTCTCCGAAGCCGACGTCCGCGAGCCAGCGCTCCTCGAGGGTGACCAGGAGCGCCATGTGATCGAAGTCCGGGCCGAAGGTGCCATCCGCCCTCGCCACGCCCGCCGAGAGCAGGGTGACCTGAAAACCGAGGGCGCGCAGCAGGGCCGCGAACAGCCCGTTGAGCTCGTAACAGAAGCCGCCGCGCCGCCGCGCCACCACCTTGTCGAACAGGGATTCGTCGTCGAGGACGATCGGCTGGCGGGCGTGGATGCTGAGGTTCTCGAAGGGAACCGCCTGGAGGTGGGCCACCTGCAGGGCCCGCAAGGTCTCGGGCGTGAGAGTCAGCGGGCCACGGTAGCCGATCCGGTCGAGGTAGGCTCGAATGTCCATGGCAAGAGTTTAACCGTGGCTGCGCTCCGCAGCGCCTTGCTGCTCGCGCGTGAAAGCCCGCGCCGCCTGGTCGCCGCGACGGCGCGGGGATTGTACGCCGCCGCGGGCGGGGTGCGACGCGGCGCCGAGCGGTAGCCGGCGTCGCCCCCACCACCGAAGCAGGGCCTGCCCGATCAGGGCCTGCTGGCCGGATCCGCCGGATCGGTATGGGCGCGCCGCTCGTCGCCGTCCCAGGCACCGTCGCCATCGCGGTCCACGCCGGCGCGCTCTCCGGAGCCGGGCGGCACGCAGGTGTACGTCACGGGGCGGCCGGAATCGGTGGCCAGAGACCGCAGCGCCGCGGCGGTGAGGAGCGACTGCCCGCGCCGGTCTCTCGCGAACAGGCCTGATCCCACGTACAGGAAGCCGGCCTCGTCGCCGGAGATCCGGGTCTTGGCCACGAGATCGCACTCCCCCGCGTCCGCGCGCTGGCTCAGGAGGTTGGCGCGGGCGACCATTGCCACGGAGCTCGAGGCCGTGAGCGTGATCTGCTGGCCCACGGCGGGCGCCAGGTTGGTGGGGAACGCCAGGATGAAGGCCTCGAGCTGCCGCCGCTGGACGTCCCCCGCGGGCCCATCCGGGATGCTGTTGCTGTTGGGCCCGTTGAATTGATCCGAGAAGCTGACTCCATGGACGAAGCGGAACACCGTATCGACGTTCCCGTCGTTGAGGAACCCGAAGCCGCGCACCTGGTCTCCCTTGAAACCGTTGTCCCCGCCGAGGAACCCGGGGTTCTCGGGGTTCCCGAACATTCCGATCTTCTGATAGGCGTTGCGCATGTGGGGGGCCTTGAAGAGCTGGGGATTGAAGTCGAAGCTCGAGAGGGCGGACGAGCCGAAGAGCCCGGGCGTCTCGGTATCGGGGTTGGCGTTCCGGTTGATCAAATGGCAACTGTTGCACGTGAGGACGGCGCCGTGGAATTCCGGAGCCGACGGGATCCCGCAGTTGACGGTGTTGAAGAGCCGGCGCCCGGCGGCCTGATCCGCGGTGAGCACGTTGTTGAGCGGCCGGTTGGGGTTCGGCGGATACATGATCTGCAGGATGAACTCGGTGAACGCATCCATGTCCGCTTTCGGGAGGGTCGTGTTGCGTCCCAGCAGATCGTGGAACGCATCGTTGAACTGGCCGAACGCCGTCCGCTCGTCGAAAGTCCCGCTGTCCGGCTGTACGCTCGGCGCGTGGTTGCCGCCGGTGCGGTCGCCGCGCCAGTGCATCGGGCCGTGGTTGGCCATGCCGCGCAGGCTCTGCGTGGCCATGGGGCCCTTCATCGGGTGGAAAATGGGCTCCATGGGCTCCCCCGTGACCAGGTTGAGGAGCTCGCTGATGAAGGGGCCGGGGTTGTTGATCACTTTTCCGTCCGGATTGCCGAGGTCCCACGCCAGGCTGTCGAAATCGCCGAAGGCGTGGCAGCTCGCGCAGGCGGAGTCACCGTGGCTCGACGAGAATCTCGCGTCATAGAGGAACCGGCGGCCCTTCACGATGCTCGGCGGCTCCGGGCTGTGCATCTTCACGTGCCCCGTCTCCGCCCGCTTCCCCGTGTCGACGATCGAGATCCCGTTGTCGAACCGCGTCATCACATAGAGCTGGCCGCGGTCTTCGTCGAGGACGAGGCCGGTGGGGCCGCCGCCGCTCACGGGGATGTGGCTCTCCTTGCTCGGCACGAACGTGTTGGTCTCGAGCTGCGCCGTGGAGAAAACTCCCACCTTGCCGGACCCCAGGGCCGCGACGTAGAGGGTCTCGCCATTGCCGGTCACCGCCATGCCTTGGGGAAAGGCGAGGGACCGGTCGTTCTCGGCGTTCGGGAGCGCCGCGCAGCACTTGTCATAGTCGATGTGCTTGTTGAGGTGCCTCGGCGCCACGCGGCCTCCGGGGGAGAGCACGGTGATGCGGCTTTCGTGCAGGTGGCCGCGCAGGCTGTGCCCGGCGAAGGTCCCCGGACCTTCGAACCGGTCGAGGTTGTTCGCCTCGGTGTTGGCGACGTAGACCTTGCCGTTCACGGGATTGACGGCCATCGTGAACAGGATGGTGCCGACGCCCTGGAAGAAGCCGCCCGCTCCCGGGAGCTGGCGCGGTGGGTTGGCCATGGCGTTGAGCACGAACACGTCCTCGTCGGGCAAGGAGAATCTCACGTACTGGTCGCGCGGGCGGCCGAGCGCGTCGACCCAGTGAGAACCGTTCCACTTGACGATGGCCCCGGTTTCGGGCGCGGGTCGGCCTTCGGCGTTGGTGGAAGGTCCCGGAACGCCGTCCGGACCGAAGCCGTCCGGGAGCGAGGTCTCCGGGACGATGGTGGTCCGGTTGCCCGTTTGGAAGCCGGCGGCGTAGACGCGGGTGCCGTCGGGCGTCACCGCGAGGGCGCGCGGAGTGTCCGTGAAGAGGGTGACGATGGTCAGCGGCGTCCCGCCCAGCGTATTGCCAGAAGTACCGCCAAGTTGCTCCGCGTCGAACACCCAGACGTCCGCGCGCCCCCCGCCCGGGGTCGAGAATTGGGGGT
>CAXTNS010000588.1:0-4501 GCA_964245465.1 uncultured Thermoanaerobaculia bacterium | reverse complement strand
TGAGAGGCCCGGGAGACGTCGAGCTCGGGCCCGCGGGTACGGCGTCCCCGTCGACGGTCCGCCTGCTGCTCGGCAAGCTCTGGCTCGCCCTCCTGCCCGGGTCGCCGCCGATGGACGTCGAGAGCCCGGACATGGTGGCCAGCGTCAAGGGCACCTACCTGCGCGTTCTGGTCGATCCGGTCACAGGCACGTTCGTGGCCGTGGACGAGGGGAGCGTGACCGTGCAGGCCAAGGCGGGTGGCCTCCCGGTCGAGGTGCCGGCCGGCTACTGGGTTCTGGTACCGCGGGGCGGCTTGCCCCAGCCGCCGTCCCTCGTCGTGCCAGGCGGGCAGGGGGGAATCGGAAACGGTCTAGGGACCCTCTTCGACGACCCGCCGCTCCTCGACGGGCTGGACGTCCAAACCGAGCCTCCCAAGAGACAGGAGTGAGGAGGATGGGCTATGCGATCTCCCGGTCTTCTCTATTCCCTTCTGCTCCTTCTTCTCTCCGGCTCCGCCTTTGCCCAGACGATCGACTGCCAGGAAGTCCCAGGAGTAAACCCAGGCGATCAACTCGGATGCAGCGTGGCCACGGACGGCGCGAGGTCCGTCTTTGGAGCCAACATGGGGAACGGGGGCCGAGGATCGGTGACGGTTTCCGGCTCACCGACGGTCGTGGCCACGGATGGCGCTCCGGGAGATCAGTTCGGGTTCGCCACCGTGATCCAGGGTGACACCTTGATCGTGGGCGCCCCCACCGCGGACGTTCAGGGCCGGCAGGATGCGGGCGCGGTCTACATCTTCCAGCGGGACGATGGGGCGTGGGTCCAGCAGGCGAAGGTCACGGCTCCTGACGCGGCGGCGGGGGCTCAATTCGGGTTCTCGCTGGCGTTCGACGGCGAGTTCCTCGCCGTGGGAGCGCCGCGGGACGGTGCCCGGGGGAGCTTCTCAGGTGCGGTCTACATCTTCGAGAAACGGGGAAAGGAGTGGGTCCAGAGTGCGAAGCTCACGTCGGGCCGCACCAAGCCGTTCGATGAATTCGGCTACGCCGTGGCCGTGAGCAACTCCACGCTGGTCGTGGGCGCTCCGTTCGCGGACGGCCGAGCCGGCGGCAACCAGGGCGCCGTCCACCTGTTTGAGCGCAACGGCTGGACCGAGAAGGACATGCTGGTGACGTCCTCCACAGCAGCCGGCGACGAGCTCGGCGGCGCTGTCGCCCTGGATGGGGGGACGCTGGCGGTTGGGGCACGGAGAGCTGATGTGGGCGGCGCTGTGGATGCCGGGGCGGTCTACATCTTCGAGAGCGCGGGTAGGGTATGGCGGGAACGCGCCCGGCTCACAGGTCCGGGCGGCGGCGCCCGGGACCTGTTCGGCGGCGCGGTGGGCCTGGATGACGGCCACTTGGTAGCCGGCGCGTCTCAGGCCGACGCCGGCGCCGGCTTGGCTTACGTCTTCAAAAAGAACGAGGCCGGAGCGTGGCACTTCCAGGAAATCTTGAGACCCGCCGCGGGTGGACGCTTCGGCTTCTCGATCGCCCTGCATGGAGACACGGTGGTGATCGGTGCCTTCATGGCCCGCGGCAATGCAGGGTCGGCCGTAACATGCGAGATCGATCCGCAACCTCTTGAAGCGGCTCTCGATCTCACCCTGGAGGTCCCTGACTCGGCCGAACCGGGGGATCAAATCACTTACATTTTGACCGTCACGAACCACGGCCCGGCCACGGCGACGGGGGTCGTCCTGAAGGCTCCGATCCCCAAGGGGCTCCAACTGGGGGGCGCGCGCCCGCCCGCCAATTGCACAGTCCAGGACGGTACGGTCACCTGTTCCCTCGGGGATATCGCGCAGGACCCGAAGGGCAAGGAGGTCAAGATTGACTGGACGGTGCTCTCTTCCTGCGCCGCCGAGATCGTTAACGACGCCGCCACGGTCAAGGCGGAAAACGCCCCACTCGAAGACTCCGAGCCACCACCGACCGCTCTTCTTTTAACTGCGGATCTGGAGGTGACGAAAACCGCACCCTCCACGGCGCAGCGGGGCAATGCGATCTCGTACGACTTGACGGTCACCAACCACGGGCCGCACTGCGCCCGCGGAGCGGTTCTGACCGACGTCATTCCCACCGGCCTGTCTTCCCCTTCACTATCCTCGTCTTGCGGATTGTCGGCAGAGAGGGTCCGGTGCCCTCTAGGGGATCTGCCTCCCCTGGCAGAGCGGGCCTTGACCTTGAGGTTCAGGACAGCACCAGCGGCGGTAGGAGCGATCGTCAATACGGCTACGGTGAGCACGCGCAGCACGGACCCCAATCCGGAGAGCTCGTCTTCCACGGCTCGGACGGCCATCGTCTCCTCCGGCGCCAGCGAGATCCCGGCGCTCTCGAGGACAGCCCTGCTAGCGTTGGCGCTGCTGCTCGCGGCTCTCGCCCTGCTGCGGCTCAGGCGCCGGCGGGCTCCTTGAAGGCCACCTTGATGCCGTCCGGATCGTGGGTCTCGAACATCAGGGCGCCGTCGTCGTCCTTGAGCAGGCCGCCGGGGATGTTCTTCTCGCGGAAGAAGAGCTCGTCGTAGGCCTTCTGGGCGGAGGGGACGATGAAGACGACCCTGGTCTTGATGAGCGGCCCCTGGGGGTTGAAGCGCTCGTCGGTGAGGCGGGGGTCCTGGCTGGACGGGGGACCCTGGAGCTCGATGATGGCCGAGCCAGCCTGGAAGAGCGCTCCCCGCATGTCCTCGCGGTCCCAGCTCTGCAGCTTCGGCAGGGCCAGGGCCTCGCCGTAGAATTTCAGCGCGCGGTCGAAGTTGCCCGTGCGGATCACCAGCCGAGACTGCAGAATCTCCATCGCATTGCTCTCCTTGGGTCGTAGGCCGCTCCCTTTGTGACGGGCGGCGACCCCAGGGTTTACCACACTCCGCGAGAGACTTTCAAAGGCGGGACTCGGTGGTATCCTCTCCCGCGTGAAAGACCGCCGTGTCTGGGCCTCTTTGATCTTCCTCTGTCTGCTGCTCCCGGTGTTCGTCGCGGCCCAGGGTGAACGGCCGCAGACGCCTCTCGCTCCTCCTACAGCCCGTGGATCGGTGATCCTGGAGGGACGGGAGATCGCCGTGCCGGTGACGGTGACCCCCAGCGGCCCGATGTTCGCCCTGACGCCGCTGGTGGACGCCATCGGGGGCGAGCTCACGAGCGACGAGTCGGGGGAGAGCGTCACGCTGCGGATCGTGGACCGGGACGTGGTGATCGGACCCGGCAACGCCATCATCACCGTGGGGGACAACATCGTGTCGCTCTCCCAGCCGCCGGTGCGGGGCGAGGGCGGCCTCCAGGTGCCGGTGGACTTCCTGAAGAAGACCTACGGCGACGTCCTGGGCTACACCTTCGAGTGGCAGCCCGAGACGGCGCGGCTGGTCATCGCCCGGCGCGGCGACCGTGAGTTGGAGGTCGCCGTGGACGTGGTCCACCTCCAGGGAACGACGACGGTGGTGCTGCAGTTCCCCGAGGAGCCCCGCTACCAGATCAACCGCCAGCAACCCGGGACGGTGGTGGTGGAGATGCTCGCGGACCGGCTGACTCCGCCCGCGCCGAAGGAGATCCAGGACCCGCTGGTCCAGAGCGTCACGGTCGAGCCGCAACAGATCCGCATCCAGCTCGTCCCGGGGGTGCAGGCCGAGAGCTACGTCCTGAGCAACCCGTTCCGGCTGGTCATCGACGTGCACGCGACGGCGTCCGTCGAAGGTCCCGCGCTGCCCACCACGCCCACGGACCAGGCGCCGGGCATCCGCACGATCGTGATCGACCCCGGCCACGGCGGCACGGAGACGGGGGCCATCGGTCCCAGCGGCGTGCAGGAGAAGGAGCTGACACTCCAGATCTCCCGTGAGCTGGCGAACCGGCTGGCCCAGCGCCTTGGCGTGCGGACCGTCCTCACCCGGGGCGAGGACGTCAACGTCCCGCACGACACGCGCACGTCGCTCGCCAATCAGAACAAGGCGGACCTGTTCATCTCGGTCCACCTCAACTCCTCACTCGGCTCGGGCGCCTACGGCACGGAGACCTACTTCCTGAGCCCGCAGGCGACCGACTCGCGGGCCGCCCGCGCCGCTCTGGCGGAGAACCGGGAGAGTCAGGCGAACACCGCCGCCAGTACCTCCGACACGGACGCCGGGGCGCAGCAGGACCTGGAGCTGATCCTCTGGGACCTGGCGCAGTCGCACCACATGGCGGAGAGCCAACGCTTCGCCAACCTGATCCAGGGCGAGCTGAACCGCACGCTGCAGCTCCGGGACCGCGGGGTCAAGCAGGCCCCGTTCCGCGTGCTGATGGGCGCCACCATGCCGGCCGTGCTCGTGGAGCTCGGCTTCATCAGCAATCCGGACGAGGAGAAGAAGCTCCAGGACCCGGCCTACCGCGTCCAACTCGTGGACGCCCTGACGCTCGCCATCGCGCGCTACAAGGCGCAGGTGGAGAACAAGCCGGAGCCTACGTCTCTCGGTGCCCAGCCCTCCTCCTCTCCGCAGACTCCGGCTCCGACC
>CAXTNS010000587.1:226-4508 GCA_964245465.1 uncultured Thermoanaerobaculia bacterium | reverse complement strand
GTCTTGGCTGGGCCTCGGTCCGGCTTCAGCGGTCTTCCCGAAGTGTTACCAGGGGTCGCAGATCGATCCCGATGGCTGTCCTAAGGCGGACAGATGGGCACATATCGATCCCGACGGCCTGCGCATAAAGGCAGACGACGGCTCCCAGATCGATCCCGACGGCCATCGTTGAATTGCCGTAAGGGTGGAAGAATCTCCCGGGGGCCGCTCGCCCCCGGGTTCCCTCTCGACATACCTGTGAAATACTTTCGCAGTGTTGGCGTGAATTTCATCTGCACGGAGGCGTTTCTGATGACGCATCCCGGGAAGGGAGAGATCGGAGATTTCTTAGCTGGCCGGCTGGAGGACGAGGCCCGCAGCCGGCTAACCCACCACCTGTTCGTCGAAGGCTGCTTGCATTGCCAGCGATTGTTCAGGAGATTGGCCGAGCCACTCCTTGGAGACGAACCTTGGACGGCGGCGGAGCCTGTGTCGGAAGAGCAATATGATGAAGCCCTCGCCCGGGCCAGGGCTGCCGCGCGGTCTATCGCAACTCGTTGGCGTAAGGAGACTGCCAAGCTCGAACAGGCTCTCATTCTTCTTAACCAAGCACCTAATGGGCTTGAGGATCCGAGACTTCCCTACCGACAGGCCAGGGCTCTTCATGGCTGGCCCCTCTGCGAAGCTCTCTTGCAGAAGAGCTATGAAGTGCGCTTCAGTGATCCCAAGAGAATGTTGGCCCTGGCAGAAAATGCGGCTGGAGTAGCCAAGCACATCAAGGTGAAGAAGTATCCCTGGCCGGGGTTCATCGCTGATCTCCGTGCCAAGACTCTCGCCGAGTTAGGGAATGCCTACCGTATCAACGACCGGCTGGCTGAAGCCGACTCGGCCTTCACTCAGGCCCGGGAACTTCTGGAAGAAGGGACGGGTGACGCGTTTCTGCAAGCCCGTGTACTGAATCTTGAAGCCTCTCTACGGAGGGCACAAAGGCGACTCGAAGATGCTATCCCCCTGCTCGATCGTGTCTACAAGTTCTACCTGGACTGTGGCGATTTCCATTCGGCGGGTCGAGCGTTGATCAAGAAGGGCAGCAATACCTTTTACTTAGGGCACCACCGAGAAGCCGTAGATCTCTTTGAGCAAGGGCTTAGTCTACTGGAGCCAAGTCGAAAACCCCAGTTACAGTCCTCTACAACTCTCAACACCATTGATGCCCTAGCCGGTTGTGGCGACTACCCCCGAGCCAGTCGCCTCCTCCTTAAAAGCGGCCTGCGCGATGCCTTCGCAGCCGAGCCTCTCAACCTCCTGAAGCTGCGGTGGGTCGAGGGGAAGGTCTACGCCGGGCTTGGTCGGTTGGGACGAGCAGAGGACGCCTTTTCCGAAGCGAGGCGGGGTTTCGTTCAGCGGGGCCAAGCGTACGACTCTGCCCTTGTGGGCCTGGACTTGGCGGCGGTCTGGCTGAAGAAGGGCCGGGCGGCCGAGGTGCGAGAGTTGGCCGAGGAGATGCACGCGACTCTGGACGACCTGGGGGTCCACACGGAGGCAGCCCGGGCGCTCTACTTCGTGCGCGAGGCCTGCCGGTGTGAGGCCGTCACGGTGTCGATGATCGAGCGCGTTCGGACTTTCTTGGAACGGCTCCCCTGGCAGGCCGGCCTTCGGTTTGAGCCGGCGATGTTCGCTCCGTAGCTCGGATCAGCCCTGGGAGGCTGAATCGGGGAGCAGCCCGTGCCGGCGCAGGACGTCCATGACCCTCTGATCGAAATCGTCCCCTTCGGCGGCTGGAGCCTCGGGGTTCTGAGAGGGACCAGGGTATGCCATGCGGAAGAGATCGGCCCAGTCAAGGCCCAGTGCGTCGGCCATCTGGAGGAGATGGCCCAGGGTCATTGAGATCTTGCCGCCGAGGACTTTCTGGTAGACGGAGTTGCCCACCCCCATCTTCTGCTCCAGGGACCGGATCGAGACACCCTGACGCTGGATCTCCCCGCGCAGAATGGCGGCCAGACGCTGGGCTTCCTGCTGGTAGCGCGCCCGGTCCATGGTGGCCGGAGTATACCGCAGGCCCGCTCCCCTTATGCCCGGACTCGCCCCGCCGGGGCGCGTCCCTACTGACCCGTTTTTGCGGCGCGTAAAGAGGAGACGAGCTTCGCGGTCCCGATCAGGGCCAAGCCCGCGGCCAGGACAGGGAGGGAGAGGAACTGGATGGCAACCAGCACCACCGCCCCGATCGCGGTCTCGGCGAAGTACTTGGCCGGCTGGGACTCTCGGGTCATGGGGGCCCCCTCTCGTTGGAGTGGTCACATATTCTACTCCTCTTGACAGGCAGGATTGCGATGCAGACGATCTCAGTCTACCATCTGCATCAGAGGGGCTGATGAGAGTCACTTTCAACATAAAAGACGAAGCGCTCGCGAGCGCCATGAAGGTGTCTCCTGGGAAGACGAAGACCGACATCATCAACGAGGCTCTCGAAGAGTATGCCCGGCGCCGGCGCTTGCAGGAGTTCCTTGAGTTCGAGGGAAAGATGCCCTGGGAGGGAGACCTGGATGAGTTGAGGGGGCGGAGAAAGAAGGCTTGAGGGTCCTGGTCGACACCTCGGCCTGGGTGGATTACTTCAACGGCTTCCCTTCTCTGGAACGACAGGCCGTCGCAAAGCTCTTCTCTGGCGGCCATCAAATCTACACCTGCGGTGTCGTAGTCGCCGAGGTCTTCCAGGGATTCCGCAAGAGCAAGCGAGTGGATCGCCTCTCCGACCTGTTCCGGGACCTGACTCTTCTGGAGCCCGCCGGCATCGACTTCTCCTTCCGGACAGCCGATCTCTATCGATCTCTCCGTCAAAGGGGCAAGACGATCCGCTCCACGATTGACTGCATGGTCGCGGTCTTGGCCGAGGAGCACGCCTGCGCAATTCTGGCTCGTGACCGGGACATGGACACCATTCTCGAGAGCGGGCTGTTAACCGTGGATCGGTGGCCTCTGGAGAAACCCTTCTAGAGGACACGGTGAAGCGCTACTGGCTGCTGACCGTGGTGATGATGGCCACTTTCCTGGCCCTCTTCGGCTTGGCCGAGTGGCTCCATGTGCCCCTGCTGACGAACCCGGACCCGTGGCTCCACCGCGGCGGCTGGATCGCGGCGGCCGTGGGCGTGGGATTGTTGATCGCGGACGTGCTGCTGCCGGTGCCGGCAAGCCTGGTGATGATCGCCCACGGCGCCCTCTTCGGCGTCTGGATCGGCACGCTCCTCTCGCTGGTGGGCGCCGTGGGGGCGGCCCTCTTCGGTTTCTACCTGGGACGGCGGGGCGGGCCGCTGCTGGCCCGGCTGGTGCCGGAGGACGAGCGCCGGCGGGCCGACGCCCTGTTGGCCCAGTGGGGCGACCTCGCCATCATCGTCACCCGTCCGGTCCCCATCCTGGCCGAGACCGTCTCCATCCTGGCCGGCGCCTCTCCCATGGGCTGGGGCCGGATGGTGCTGGCGACCCTGGCCGGCAGCCTCCCCGCCGCGCTGATCTATGCCCTCACGGGAGCCACGGCCCGGAACCTGGACAGCATTCCCCTGGTTTTCGCCCTGGTACTCGGGGTGGCGGGATTGTTCTGGATGATCGGCAGACGTCTGCGGAGCAAGGGACCGGTCAAGCCGCGAGCGTGAACGACAGCGCCTGTGTGCTGTTGCCCAGCCAGAAGGGGGCCCGCCGGGCGAGCCCGAAGAGGCCCTCGACGGGCCAGGAGAGGAACCGCCGCCGGTAGAGCAGCTCTTCGCGGTCCACGTCCCACACCCGCAACTCGTTGGCGTCCGCCAGGGCGAAGGCGTAGACGCTGCCGCGGATCTGCTGCACGTCGTGGAGCCAGCGCGAGCCGGCGTCGAAGCTGCGGGCGATCTGCCCCTGGTCCTCCAAAAAGACCAGATGGCCGGCCGTGCTGTCGGCGAAGTAGACCTCCCCCTCCGCGCTCACCCGCGCGCCGTGGCACCCCACGAAGCCGCGGGCGATCTCCTCGTAGGCCCCGGTCTCCAGGTCGAAAACCCCCACGGCGCCCTGGATCAGGGTGGAGACCACGGCGCGCCGGCCGCCGTTGAACGGATGGGCGGCGTTGACGTGGGTGGTCTGCTGCTCGTCGCCCACGTAATGACGCCGCAGGTCGGTCTCACCCCTGAGATCATTGAGATCGTAGTTGTGGCCGTAGACGTCCGCGGGCATGCGGAGGACCTTTTCGATCTCCCCCGTTTCGAGATGGAGGATCAGCAGGGCGTCCGAGGCCGAACAGGAGAGAAGGGCGCGGTCCCCGGGCATGGGGGCCACGGTGTGAAGG
>CAXTNS010000587.1:0-216 GCA_964245465.1 uncultured Thermoanaerobaculia bacterium | reverse complement strand
GTGCTCGTAGCGAGCGGGCCTCGTGGCCCTCCCCCTCGCCAGGGATTTCAATCCCTGGCGAGGGGGGCAGGCCTGAACAACGCCCCACCGCTCCACCCGCTGCTCAAACCCCACCAGCATCTCCTCTCCCATCACCACTACGTGCTGCACCTTGTCGCGATGGCGGAAGCTGCCGGCGGGACGGAAATGGAGCCGCCCCCACCCATCCTCCAGTAC
>CAXTNS010000586.1:2241-4519 GCA_964245465.1 uncultured Thermoanaerobaculia bacterium | reverse complement strand
TCAGCTCCGGCCAAGCCCCCCACCCCAGGGCGGCCACATGGGGCCGCCCCTACGGGCCATCAATTTTGCTGTGAAGAAGCACTAGGTTCTTCCGCCCCTGGCGGGGCTGGGAGCCAGCTCAGCAGGCGAACGAGGGGCAGGCAGCCGGGTGGCAGCTCTTGTAGCAGGTGTTGGCGGTCGCGCCCCCGAGGATTTCGCGGAGGTCCGGCTGCTCCAGGGTGCGCAGGGTCTCTCGGTTGAGCTGAAGCTTGAGCTCGTCGCGGGTCTTCTTCATCGAGCCGACTCCTTTCAAAACGCCTCCGGTCCTTCCGGAAGCGGCGGCCACAGTATAGACGCATCTTGATCTCTCTTTAAGGGGCCCGGTTGCCCGGCCAGAGCCCTCAGGCTTCCGGCGGGCCGGGGCTGGTGGGGAGGTGGTAGACTCCCATTCTCCATGAGAGCGAAACTCGCGCTCCTCTGCTTCTTTTTGCTCGCCTCGCAGGCCCGCGCCGATGCCCGGATCTCCGAAATCAAGATCAACCTGGACGGCGATCGGGTGCTCACGACGTTCACGCTGCGCGAGGCCTTCAACCAGCGGTTCCGGGAACGGGTGGAGAGCGGCCTGCCCACGCCCATCCTCTACCGCTTCGAGCTGGCCCGCGACCGCAAGCGGTGGTGGGACGAGAAGCTCAAGACCAACACTCTCGAGGTGGTGGCCACGTACGACGCGGTCGCCCGGGCCTACACCGTCCACTACAAGCTGGACGACAAGCTGATCGAGAGCCGCACGGTGCGCGAGCTCAAGGATCTGGAGGAAGCGATGACGGAGGTCCGGGACCTCCCCGTCTTCTCCCTGGCCGGCCTGCCGGAGGGCTGGCGGCTGCTGGTCAAGGTGCAGGCCGAGATGGGCTCGCGCACCATGCTGTCGTTCATCCCGGTGACGATCAACACGGACTGGAAGGAGTCGTCGAAGTTCCACGCCCCGAAGCAGCCTTGAGCCTGGACGCCCCAGGGCCCGTCTCCCATGGACCTCCGCGAGAAAATCCTCCGCCACCGCAAGGACCACCGCCTGATCGGCGCGGGGCTGGTGGCTCTGCTGCTGTTGTTCACGGGCCTGTTCTACCTGGCCCAGCGGGGACGGGACCTGCCGGCCGCGCTGGTGACGAACAAGGTGCTGTTGTTCGTCCTCTGGTACGTCAACGTCATCCTGATCCTGGTCGTCGTCTTCGTCCTGCTGCGCAACCTGCTCAAGCTGCTCGTCGAGCGCCGGCACCGGGTGCTGGGCTCGACGTTCAAGTTCAAGCTGGTGGCCACGTACATCGGCCTGTCGCTGATCCCCGTGCTGCTGCTCTTCGCCATCGCCACGGAGCTGCTCCAGGGGTCGATCGACCGGTGGTTCAACACGCCGGTGGCCCCGGTCCTGGAGCGCGGCAACGCGGTGGCCCAGGCGCTGTACGACCGGATCGAACGGACGAACCTGCGGGACGCCTCGCGGGTGCTGGCCGAGATCCAGGGCTTCGATCTGAACGACCCCAGCGAGCGCCCCTTGCTGACGCGGCGGATGCAGGAGCTTCTCCAGGAGCTGGACCTGGACCTCCTCGCCGTCTACGAGGGGCGGGAGTTCATCCACGCCACGATGAGCTCGCAATCGGGCCTCCCCGACCTGCCGGAGCCGGACCATTCTCTGCTGGAGCAGGCCGCCAAGGAGGGACGGGCCGCGGCCGTTCAGACCCCGCCCGGAACGAACGGGAGCCTGCTGATGGCCGCCGCCGCCAGGCCGGCCCCGCAGCCTCTTCCGGCATCCCCGGACAGTCCTCCCGTCGTGGTGGTCGCGGGGACGCTCCTCGACCCGGTGCTCTCGGAGCAGCGGGAGAAGCTGGTGGAGGACTACCAGGCCTACCGCCAGCTCCAGGTGCAGAAGGACGACCTGCGGGCGAGCCACATGCTGCTGTTCCTCATGGTGACGCTGCTGATCCTGCTCGCCTCGTCCTGGACCGGGCTCTACCTGGCCCGGCGGGTGACGGTGCCCATCCAGGCCCTGGCCGAGGGCACGCGGCTGATCAGCGGCGGCAATCTCGGTCACCGGGTGGACGTGGAGGCGGACGACGAGCTCGGCGTGCTGGTGGACTCCTTCAACCGCATGACGGAGGAGCTGCAGAGCAACAAGGACCTCCTGGAGCGCAGCAACCGCGAGCTGGTCACGAGCAACCAGCGGTTGGCCGAGGAGCGGGCGCTGATCGCGGCCGTGCTGGAGAACGTGGCGGCGGGCGTGGTGTCGATCGATTCCTCAGGCCGGATT
>CAXTNS010000586.1:0-2231 GCA_964245465.1 uncultured Thermoanaerobaculia bacterium | reverse complement strand
GGCCGGATTTTCACTTGCAACGGCGCCGCCCTGAACATGCTGCGCCAGCGCGAGGGGGACGTGGTGGGCCGGCCGTTCGAGGAGGCCTGGAGCGACGTGGAGCGGTCGCGGCTGGCAACGGTCGTCAAGGAGGCGGTCGTCAGGGAGGCAGACCGGGGCCCCGAGGACCGCCGGGAGTCGCAGGAGGTCCACATGATCCTGGGCGGCGAGTGGAAGACGTTCGAGGCCAAGGTGACTGGCCTGCGCGACGCCCAGGGCCAGGTGCAGGGCCGGGTGTTGGTGCTGGAGGACCTGACGGAGCTGATCAAGGCCCAGCAGCTCGCGGCGTGGCACGAGGCGGCGCGCCGGATCGCCCATGAGATCAAGAACCCGCTCACTCCCATCCGCCTGTCGGCCGAGCGGCTGCTGCGCAAGTCCCGGCAGGGCGGTCCCGGTCTGGGCAGGGCCATCGAGGAGGGGGTCGAGATCATCGTGCGCGAGGTGGTGACGCTTCAGGGGATGGTGGACGAGTTCTCGCGCTACGCCCGCATGCCCCGGCCGCGCCCGGCGGCCGTCGACCTCCCCAAGCTGGTCTCGGAGACGGTCCACCTCTATCGCAATTTGAAGCCGGGGGTGGAGGTCGAGGGCGAGGTGGACGCGGGCCTCTCGACGGTGAAGATCGACGGCGAGCAGGTGCGGCGTGCCCTGATCAACCTCCTGGACAACGCGGTCGAGGCGACCGAGGCGCCGGGGCGGGTGAGCGTGGCGGCCCACGCCGTCGACGGCCATCTGGAGATCCAGGTGGCGGACACGGGCCGGGGCATCCCCCCCGAGTCCAAGGAGAAGCTCTTCCTCCCCTACTACTCCACCAAGGGCCGCGGCACGGGCCTGGGCCTCGCCATCGTCCACAGGATCGTGACGGACCACCAGGGGTCGATCCGGGTGGAGGACAACGTGCCGAGGGGGACGGTGTTTACGGTGGAGCTGCCGATTTAGGGAGCCTGCCCGCGATAGAATCGTTCCATCTCCGAGGGGAAATTTCATGCTTGGCAGGGTGGTCGGCAACTACCGGATCGTGGAGAAGATCGGCGAAGGTGGCATGGGAGCCGTCTATCGGGCGGTCGACGAGATGCTGGAGCGGGAGGTCGCGATCAAGGCGATCCGGCCGGACCTCGCGCGCGAGCCGCAGATCGTGGAGCGGTTCCGGGCCGAGGCCAGGATCCTGGCCCGGGTGAGCCATCCCGCGATCGCCGGCATCTACAGCTTCTTCTATGACGGCGGCGAGCTGTTCCTGGCCATGGAGCTGGTGCGCGGCCGGACGCTCTCGGAGGTCATCGAGGCCGGCGGAGCCTTGGCGTGGCAGCGCGCCGTGCGGCTCTTCTCAACCGCCCTTGAAGGAATCGAGCAGGCGCACCGGGCGGGGATCATCCACAGGGACCTCAAACCCGACAACCTCATGCTCACCGAAGCGGAGACGCTCAAGGTGATGGACTTTGGCATTGCCCGGATGGCTGGAAGCAGCCACCTGACTCGCACGGGTCTCCTCGTGGGGACGCTACGCTACATCGCCCCTGAGCAGATCCGGGGCGAGGAGGTGGACCAGCGCACGGACATCTACGCCCTGGGCGCCGTGCTCTACCAGATGCTCACCGGGCGCGTGCCCTTCGACGGGCCGACGGACTTCGCCATCCTGAAGGCGCAGCTCGACGATCCGCCCGTGCCGCCTGGCTCCATCGTGCCGGACATTCCCGGATGGCTCGACCGTGCCGTCCTGAAAGCGCTCGAGAAGGGTCCGGCAGCGCGGTTCCAGACGGTCGAGGAGATGCGCCTGTATCTCAACCACCCCGGGACCGCCGCGCCTGGGGTTCGGCCGGATGAGGACTTCCCTACTCTGGTCCTGCCGGCCAAGTCGAACCCCACGCCGGTTCCGGCCGCCGTGGCGTCGCCGGCCACGATCGAGACGGACCGTACCCGCCTGCCGCCTCTGCCGCCGTCCTTACCGACCAACGTGGCTCCCGCCCCGATGGCCAGCACCTCGTACCGGCCCATGGAGGGGAGGGGAGGGAAAGTGGGCGCGGTCGCGGCGGGCCTCCTTTTGGCGGTCATTACGGTGGGGATCTTCCTCTGGACCCGTCGTGGACCGGTCGAGACGGTGCAGACCGGGACGACCCCCGTCTCCACCGCTGAAGCCCCCGTCCAGGCCGCGGCTCCGCCTCCCGCGGCATCGGAACCCCTCTCGGAGCCTCTGACGC
>CAXTNS010000585.1:3559-4535 GCA_964245465.1 uncultured Thermoanaerobaculia bacterium | reverse complement strand
TGAACTCCAACAGCGCCTCCTCGCCTTATAACGGCTCTACCCGCAAGCAGCCAAAACTTTCGAATGGAAGTTCACCCGCCAAGGCCTAGCCAAACTACTCCCACGATTGGCCGACCAAGACCGCCAACGAGCCGCCTGATGGATACGTGACCGTACTTACGTGCCAGAGCACTAAGTCTCCCCCACGGGTTCGGGCCGGACCCGTGGGTGTGTTCGATACCAGGCTCGAAGCAGCGCGGACTGGAGCCTCATCGCCAGACTGCCGCGAGCAGCGGCAGCTCGGTTCGGGGCTCCTCGAATCCGGAGAGACTCGAACCCTCGTAACCTCCGGATTCTTCAGAGTTTTTGGCGAGTTTGTGAGCGAGAGTTCCGCTTGGTATCCCCAGCGGGCGCGAGTTCGAACCCCAAGCCCGGCCGCCGAGCGGGTTGAATGGGCCGGCATACAGCGCTTTCTGCTAGAAGTGGAGGTCCTTCGGGTGGCGGCATGACGCGCCCAAGTTCTTCCATCTCCAGGGTTTAGCACTTCCCGCCACGGCACCGCCAAGATCCAGGCGTGGGCTTCCCACAGCCAGCCGCTTCCCGGGCTTGCGAGATTGCCCATCCAAAGTTCGGTGCCGGCTGCGGTTCCCCAGAAGCTGCGCGCCGCAGTCGTGCTGTGAGTCCGCCAAGTGGCGAGTGGCCAGACAATCCGTGTGGAGGGGACTGGAGCAAGGTCATGGGCAACGCCCGCCTCCTCCTCCGGCTTGGCGAGTCCGATGACTGGCGCCTCTTCGGCGGCCTCTCTCAGGGTTCCGTGCCCCGAACCTCTCGGACCTGACCGTTTCGCCTCTGCTCGCACCAACGAGCGGGAGGTGGCCGCTCCCGGTCTGGGGCCGGAGGATGTCCTTTCCTACGAGCCGGGCGTGAAGTGGGGCCGGCCGCGGGCCGCGGCCAGCTTCGGCCCGACTTCCTTCGGGTGGAGGCTTGCTCCCGGCAT
>CAXTNS010000585.1:0-3549 GCA_964245465.1 uncultured Thermoanaerobaculia bacterium | reverse complement strand
GCATTGAACACCGAGGAACCCCGCGTCCAACAGGCGTGACGAGCGCCGTCTCTGCGCCCCCCCCCGCCTCCCTCGTCGCCACTCTTATTCTCCTAGTTGCCGAACAAGTCGACAGGCAGCGGTCTTTCGGCGATAATGGGTCATTCCTTGGTGATAGGACCTAATCGATGGTTAGTTCCGACGAGCCTGATTTCTTTATCAGCTATAACAAGGCCGACTGTGCCTGGGCGGAGTGGATCGCCTGGGAGTTGGAGGACATCGGCTATTCGGCCGTCCTCCAGGCTTGGGATTTCCGCCCTGGCCAGAACTTCGTCCTGGCAATGCAGCGGTCCGTGCAGCAAGCGAAGCGTACGTTGACCGTTCTGTCGCCGGACTACCTCCAATCCCTCTACTGCCAACCGGAGTGGGCCGGTGCCTTCGCCGCCGATCCCATGGGAACCCACGGCAAGCTGTTGCCCGTCCGGGTTCGCCGCTGCCAACCGGAAGGCCTTCTCGCACAGATCCATTTCCTCGACCTGTCTGGAATGAACGAACCGACAGCGCGCGAAGCCCTACGAACGGGAGTCCAACAGGGGCGAGCCAAACCGAAGCGACGTCCGGCGTTCCCCGGCCGCAGGCGAACACCGAAGCGGCCCCCCTCCTTTCCGACGCCTGAGGCTGCAGGGGGACGGAATCGCTACGACCCCTGGACTCCTGTGCCACCGGGGCAGCTCGTAGGGCGGGACTCAGTGTTGCGCGAGCTAGAGACGGCTGCTGCGCAACGGCGCAGCGTCTCCCTGGTGGGTGACCGACGGATCGGCAAAACCTCAGTGTTGATGTCCTGGGCGGACAGCGCCAGACGCCAGGGCTTCCAGGTCGTCGAGGTCAGCGGAGAAGGTCCGGAAGGAGCTTCGGTGGGCAGTTTCGTTTCTACCATCACCTCAATGCCGGCCGAGGAGAACGCGGACCGGGCGGCCAACCAGCTGGCTCGCTGGCTTGTCAAGGTGACATCCAACGCTCGTCCACCCCTACTCTTGGTCGACGAGGTGGACGGCCTGCTGGCCCGGTTCGAGCATCGCTTCTTCGAGCGCCTGCGGGGAATGCTGGGAGAAATCTGCCTCGTCTTTGCCGCGCAACGGGACCTCGATCAGATCTACCGGGACCTGGGCCGCACGTCGCCGTTCTACAACCGCCTCCACCTCACTTGGCTTGCCCTACTCAAGCCGGAGGCGGCCGAGGCGCTAATCGCTAGAGGCCAGGATCTGCTATCGGTGGAAGACCTGGAGACGATGCGTCTGTGGGCCGGTCGCAACCCTTTCTATCTCCAACTGCTGGGATGGCATCTGGCGGAAGTCCGCCTTGCCGGCAGCGAACCCGCCGAGGCCCTAGACAGGTTTCGCGCCGAGGCAGCCGTTCACCTACGTGACCTGTGGAGGGGCCTGGGGGAGCGTGACAGGATCGCTCTGCAGAGTGCAGCCTGTAACCGCATGATCAGCGATCTCAAACTGAAGACACGTGGGTTGATCGATGAGAACGGACGGCCATTCGGTAGGGTTCTCACCGCATGGTTGAACGAGGAGATGCCCGATTGAGAGGACCGGGCTTCGGCCGATTGCTATGGATGCTCCCGATGCAGCCCCTCCAGCTACGCCGCTGGCTCCTGGAGTGCGGCATCGAGTCTGCTAACGCTTCCCTCCGGACTTGGCGCCATCGCGCGAAGGGACCCATCCTCGGCTATCTCGTCCGCATGACCGTGATCCTTTGGAGCCTCGGCATTCTGGGGGCGCTGCTGTCGACCGGTTTCCTGCTGTGGGCCAGGTCTCCGGTTCTCACATGGTCCGCGGATTCGGCGATGCAAGGTGCGCTGCTCGTCATCCTCGTGGGAGCGGGAAGCGCGGGTCTAACAGGCCTGCTAGTGGCGCTGTTCGGTGACCTGGTGCTGGGCGTAGGCATTGCGGGGGCCCTTGCGGTTACTCTGCCGAGCACCCTGGGTATGATCGCTGCAGTTGGTACCAGCGCCGCTTTGGAGCCGTTCGACGTCGCGATGGTCGGTCTGACGGGCGGCGCAGTCTCCTCGATTGTTCTCGACGCCAGCCGCGGCATCTCCCTGGGCGAGCCACGTAGCTTCCTCAGTGTCACCTTCCTGAGCCTGGTCGGAGGCATTGCCTATGCCGGGATGCTCCGACTCACGATGGAACCCTTCGATACCCAGCAAGGGCTGGCTGTCGCCACCACCGCCGGGCTCGCCTTCGGAAGCGGCATCTTCCTGACATCATCGCGTCTGATTCTTTTTCCGATCGAAGCGGCCCTGCAACTCGCGCTGTACAGCCTTCAGCTCTGGCGGGGAATAGGCACCCTGCGCCTTGCGCCTGTCCTCTATCACGACCTCAGCCGTTTGCCTCATCCGGGATTGTTTCGTCATATCGTTCTAGGGTTAGAGAGCGACCCAGAACTCGCCGGCTACGTGCGAACCGTATGCCAGCAAGTGCCAGGGCAGCATCCAATCGCAGCCCGGCTGATGCCCTACCTTCAAGCCCGCCAGCTGCAGACCCTGGCCGAGGAACGGGACTTCGCCGGCTTGATCCGCCTGCGTGGCGATTTTCTTCCGGGCGTTGAAGGCGCCGTTCCCTGGCAATTGACACTACGGGAGGCCGCCCGCTTCCTCCAAGCCGCCCAGGCGACGTCGACTCCCTACCTCAGATTGCAACACCTGCGCAGTGCCGACGAGACCATCGCCACCCTTGAGGCCCAGATTATCACCGATGCCTCTCGCTTACAGCAGGTCCTCCGCGGGCTTGTCCGCGCCTTGCGAATGGCGGCCGACGAATCCCGCAGGGCGACAGAGGCCGAGGCGTCCACTCAGATCTTAAATCCCTTCCGGGCTGGCGACCCGCTGACACCGGAATTGGGAGGCGAGCTTTTCGTGGGACGCAAGGAGATCGTCCGCGAGATCGAAGAGCTGCTCGCCAATCCGTTGCACAGCTTCTCCCTGGCCCTGCTGGGTCCTCGCCGATGTGGAAAGACTTCCCTGCTTCGCATGCTGCCAGTGCTGTTGCCTGACGCCTTTTGTCTGTTTTTCGATTTGCAGGCGAATCCGGTGGACACGCCGGAAGCCTTCTTTAGGGCACTGGCCGAGCGCGGCCGAGAGCAGGCGCGACGAGACCGCAGGATCGAGATTCCTCCGCTAATTATCCCTGGTTCTCCTTTCGAAGCTGCCACGCACTGGCTTGAGAGCCTCGAGGAGATCGGCCGGCTGCGCCGCATCCTGATTTGCTTCGACGAGTTCGAAACCCTAGAGAGCACGTTTCCGGGAGAACCCAAGGATCTCGTGCGCCTCCTGGGCCTCCTGCGAGGCTTCTTTCAGCACAGCCGGAACGTGCGCCTCCTGGTCTCGGGAGCATCCCCTTTCGACGAGCTGAGGCCGCTCTGGAATAGCTTCTTTATCAATCTTCGTGAACTGCGTATCGGGCATCTTGAGGAATCCCGCGCCCTGGAGCTGGTAGTTATCTGGGAGCAGGTGAAGAGTCATTACCCAATACCAGCCGAAGTCTCGCCATCGACTGCGTCCTG
>CAXTNS010000584.1:4324-4537 GCA_964245465.1 uncultured Thermoanaerobaculia bacterium | reverse complement strand
GGTGCGGGTGGCCGAGCCGTTCGCCCGGCCCAAGGGAACCACGCTGGACGTCCGCTCCCTCTTCTTCAACGTGCCCGCCCGGCGGAAGTTCCTGAAGGCTCCCGAGACCGAGTTGCGCCGCTGCCTGGAGGTCGTGCAGGGCTATGCCCTGGCCCGGCCGGACGTGCGCTTCCAGGTCTTCCACGAGGAGCGCGAGCTGCTGGACGCCCTGCC
>CAXTNS010000584.1:0-4314 GCA_964245465.1 uncultured Thermoanaerobaculia bacterium | reverse complement strand
GTCCGGATGGGACGCGGGGCCCGAAGGGGGAGGCCGGCCCGCAAGGCGATCCGGGACCCAAAGGCGATGCCGGGCCCAAAGGCGATGCCGGGCCCAAGGGCGATGCCGGACCAAGGGGCGCGAAAGGCGCCGATGGACTTCAGGGTCCCCGCGGCGCGACCGGAGACGTCGGCCCGCGCGAGCGGCTCGGCCAGATCTTCGGCCCCGAGCTCGCGAAGCCGCTTGTGGAGATCCCTGAAGGCCCCGCGGCCCCCGCAGACACCGACGATCAGGAGGCCGTCTGGGGCTTCGTCGGCACCCCCAGGACGGTGCGGGGCCGGCGCCACTTCATCTACGTCAATCGCCGCCTGATCCGTGACCGTGCCGTGCTCGCCACCTTTTACCGCGCCGTGCGCGACGAGTGGCGGAACGAGGATTTCCCGGCCCTCTTCCTCTTCCTCGACGTGCCCCCGGAGGACGTGGACGTCAACGTCCATCCCCAGAAAGCGGAGGTCCGCTTCCGTGATCCCGGCCTGCTCGACCGGATCTACGACGCTCTCCGCCGTACCCTGGAGCGCGCCCGCGGCGAAGAGGCTGCCCCGCTCCGGCCGCCCGCCTCGGAGCCTTACGTCCCCTTCACCTGGCAGGGCCTGGGAGAGAACCGGCCGCCGGTCCCGCCGGATCAGCCTCGCGACGTTCCCTCTGTTCCCTCTGTCATTGAGCTGCCCGTCGTGCCCACGCGCCTGGCGACGCCCTCCTATACGCCCGTTGAACGCCCCATCGTTCCCCTTTCCGGAAGAAGCGGAGAGGCCCGGCCGTTCCGCCTGCTCGGCCAGTATAAAGGCACGCTGATCCTGCTCGAGGGTCCGGACGGCCTCTACGTCATCGACCAGCACGTGGCCCACGAGCGCATCCTCTACGAGCGCCTGCGCCGTGCCCTGGCAGCAGAGAAGGCGCCCGTACAGCACCTCCTGACCCCGGTCCTTCTCGACCTCTCCCCGGCCGAGCGCCTCCGCCTCCAGGAGCTGGCGCCCGGCCTGGAAGAGCACGGCTTCGGTGTGACCGCCCTCTCCGGCAACACCCTGGCCTTGACCTCGGTGCCCGCCGTCCTCTCCGCGGATGGCGCCGAGAGCCTGCTGCGCAGCCTGGCCGCGGATTCGAGCGACGGCACGAGGGGAGCGGCGGATCTCTCCCGCGAGATCCTCGAATCCCTGGCCGCCAGCATGGCCTGTAAGGCAGCCGTCAAAATGCACCATCCTCTTTCCGCCCCTGAGATGGAAGCCCTGGTTGCGGAGTTGTTCACCGCAGAGCAGCCCTACGCCTGCCCTCATGGGAGGCCGATCGTGTTGCAGATGACGGATTCGGATCTGGAACGGCGGTTCGGGCGGCGGTAGGGTGGCTATTTGCCACCTCCCAACCCTCGTGGACGAAGATCCTCAGGAAACAAACGATGCCCTTCAAGTACGGTCAGAACTTCAATGAATCCAGGACCCAACGGCGTGCAGCCGCCGGATTATCCTCGGCGATAAAGGCTCCAATTGTCTCCAGATCTTGAAGAGCACGGCGGGTCCACCGGACTCTCAATCTTCGCCCTCTTGGAGGGGTCCAAATTTTTCGTCCAGAATGCGGTCCACTTCCTCATCCTCATACACTCGTCCCGCCTCACTGTCAGCCAAGCCCTCTCTAACGGCTGCCAACACTCGCTCCCGCTCGTGCATTTGGTCGAACTCTTGTGGCGTGATCAGAACCCCGGCAGGCCGGCCATTCTGGGTGATAACCACCGGCCTTCCCGAGGATCGTAGCTTGCGGAGGACGCGGGAGGCCTGGGTCTTGAACTCGCCGATGGGTAGGACATCTTCAGAAAGGATCAAGGGCTTCATGGCTAGGAGTGCCTTTCTAGTCCGCATTCGGACCTGAATTCAGCCCTGAATCTAGCACGGTTCGCCGAGCCCGCTTTGCCTCGTACATCCTCCCGTCTGCCAACTTCAACGCCTCCTGAAGATCTGCGGCCTCCCGCGGCACCTCCGCCTCGCCGAGATCGAGGTGGAGGTCCACCGTGGGATAGGCCTCCATCGCGAGCCAGGAAACGGCATCCTCCAAACGGGATCCCAAATCAGGATGAGCGCTCTCCGGCACCGGCAGAGCCAGGGCGAATTCATCCCCACCCAGGCGGAAGAGGAAGCGGGAATCCCGGGGCCGGATCTGCTCGGAGAGCGCGGTGGCCACCTGCTGGAGGCAGAGGTCTCCCACGGCGTGGCCCACGGAATCGTTGAGCGTCTTGAAGCCGTGGAGGTCGGCCACCCAGACCCGGAAGGAGGGGCCAAGCTCGCCCGGATCGGCCAGCAACCGCTCCAGGGCGCGCCGGTTGCGCAGGCCGGTCAGCCCATCGGTGAGAGTCGCCGTCTCCAGGGTCTGCCAGCGCTGGAAGCGGCGCAACGAGGCGCCGAGGATGCGGGCGCCACTCTCCAGGAACAGACGGTCCTGCGCGCTCCAGGCCTCTCTCGCGCCCTCGCGCGCCACCACCAGCATGGCCGGCGCTACGGCGGAGAAGGTCCCCAGGGGAATGAGAGCGAAAGCGGCCGGCTGGGACAGAGCCAAACCCGGCACGGTATCCGCGGGATCACCCGCGTTGAGGAAGACCGGTACCTTTCCATTCAGCAGCTTCCAGAGGACGCCGCGGCTCTTGCGCAGACCGCTCTTCGTCAGGCGCTGGAGCTCCACCGGCATCTCACCCGTCGTACAGGGAGTCCAGGCCGCGTCTCCCTGGATCACCGCCATCAGTCCCCACGAGAGACCTGCCGTGCCGGCCATGGTCTCCAGCGCCGACTGGGCCGCGGTCTCCTCGCCTGCATCGGCGCCCTCGTCGAGCCGCACCGAAAGCTCCGCCAGGGTGGCGGCGTACTTCGCGGTGGCTTCCAACTCGGCCTGAAGAGCCCGGGCGCGCTCGATCTCGCCGCTCAACTGGAGCTCGGCGGCGATGCGGCGGGCGAAGACCTGGAGCCGCTCCAACTCCGAGGCGGAGAAGCTGCGCGGATTGCCGTCGGCGAGGCACAGGGTCCCCAGCGCGTGGCCGCTGCTCGTGACCAGCGGCACGCCCGCGTAGAACCGCACGCCATGCTCGACATGGAAATACTGCTCCCGCCACTCCTCGGTGGCCGGCATGTCCTCGATCACCAGGGGGACGTGAGAGGCCACCACGTAGGTGCACAGGCTCTTCTGCCGATCCACCCGGCGCAGGGCCGCCAGCTCCTCCGGCAGGTCGCCAGACCAAGTCTTGAAAATCTGGCGATCGTGCAGCATGAGGTTGACACTACAGAGGCCGACCCGGTAGATGTCCGCGATGCGGTCTACCACCTCTTGCAGCGAATCATCCGGCCGGTCCAAGGCGATGCCGAGCGCCTCGACCTGACGCAGCCGGTCCGATTCCTCGGCGGCGTTGATCATGGGGCGCCCGGCGGGCGAAGTCCACGGATCGTCCATCGTGCTCACACCCTCAGCCTTCCTGGCTTTCCGCAAGCCAATACTTTCAAGATAAACAGGAATGCTAACACAGCCGGCTGAGCCGTTCCGCTGCTACGATTGCGCATCTATGCCGTTCGGCCGCCGCGAACCCACCCCTCTCGAAAAGCGCCTGGGCCACCGTTTCAAGCGGCTGGACCTGCTGGAGCTTGCCCTGACCCACCGTTCCCACGCCAACGAGCAGGGCATCCCCGAGCACTACGAGCGGCTGGAGTTCCTGGGCGACTCCGTCCTGGGGCTCGTCACCGCCGAGTGGCTCTACCGGGAGCACCCCGAGCTGCCGGAGGGCGAGCTCTCCAAGATGAAGGCGCAGCTCGTCAGCCGCGACACCCTGGCGAAGCACGCCCGCGAGCTGGACCTGGGGGCCTCCCTCCGCATCGGAGTGGGGGAGGACCGCTCCAGAGGCCGTGAGAAATCCTCCCTCCTCGCCGACTCCATGGAGGCCGTCTTCGGCGCCCTCTACCTCGACAGCGGCCTCGACGTGGCCCGCAGCGCCATTCTGCCCATGCTGGAGAACGCCTACGAAGACCGCCCCAGCATCGCCCTCGCCGTGGCCGACGCCAAGACCCAGCTCCAGGAAGTCGCCCAGGCCCTGGGCTGGGACCTCCCCGAATACCGCCTGGCCGGCGCCTCGGGACCGGACCACAACAAGACCTTCATCGTCGAATGCTGGCTGGCGGGCGAGCTTTCGGGACGAGGCGAGGGACCGAGCAAGAAGCTGGCCGAGCAGCGGGCGGCGGCGGACGCCCTGGCGAAGCTGCCGGAGACGGAAACGTAGGGGCGGCCCTGCGTGGCCGCCCTGGACTGGAGTACAAT
>CAXTNS010000583.1:3189-4542 GCA_964245465.1 uncultured Thermoanaerobaculia bacterium | reverse complement strand
CGTCGGTACTCCTCACCCAGGAATCTTTGCGGGATCGCCTCCCCATTCCGGACGGTCTGCCGGTGTTGGTTCCGGGGGCGCTGCTGGAAACGGCTCATGAGCTCGATCCAGGGGCGCCGGAGGACTGCGGGGACGACCTCCTGGCTTACATCATCTACACCTCGGGCTCGACCGGCCGGCCCAAGGGGGCCATGGTGGCCCACGCCGGCATGATCAATCATCTCCAGGCCAAAGTCGCCGATCTCAGCCTCGACGGGCACAGCCGGGTCGCGCAGACCGCCTCCCTTTGTTTCGACATTTCGGTCTGGCAGCTTCTGGCCCCGCTTTTGGTCGGCGGGAGCGTGCATTTCGCCAGCGAGGCGGCCGTCCACGACCCCGAGTTGTTGCTGCGCTTCGCCGCCCGAGAGCAGATCACCGTGCTCGAAGTGGTTCCCTCTCTGCTGAGCGGCATGCTCGAATCCCTGGCGGCAGCCGACGGTACGATCGACCTCGCCTTTCTGCAGTGGATGATCGTGACCGGCGAGGCCTGCTCTCTGGATCTCGCCGACCGCTGGCTCGCGCAGGTGCCGTATACCCGCCTGCTCAACGCCTATGGTCCCACTGAGTGCTCGGACGACGTAACGCACTACGAGAGTACCCGGCAAGGTTTCGGGCCGTCTCTCGCCTTGCCGATCGGGCGGCCGGTCGCCAACACGCAGATCCATGTGCTCGACTCCGCCGGACAGCCGCAGGCGCCGGGCATTCCCGGCGAGATCTGTGTGACCGGGCGCGGCGTGGGTCGCGGTTATTTCGGCCTGCCGGCACGCACGGCACAGGTCTTCGTTCCGGATGCATGGAGCGCGGAGCCGGGTTCGCGCTTGTATCGCACGGGCGATCTGGGACGCTGGCTGGTGGACGGGACCCTGGAATTCCTAGGGCGCCTCGATCATCAGGTCAAAGTGCGCGGCTTCCGCATCGAGCTGGGAGAGATCGAGGCGGCTCTGGCCGCGCTGCCCGGGGTCCGCGAGGCGGTCGTAGCGGTGCGATCGGACGGATCCGACCAATCCGTCCGATCGCCGGGAGACCGGCGGCTGGTGGCCTATGTGACCGGTGATGTCGCGGCCGAGGAACTGCGGCGCTCCCTGCGCGAGCGGTTGCCGGACTACATGGTGCCGGCCGCCTTCGTGACGCTCCCCGCGCTCCCCCTCACTCCCAATGGCAAGGTGGACAGGAAAGCCCTGCCGGCTCCTGAACGGCAGAGCACTCCAGAGACTTACCTGGCGCCGCGCACGCCGGTCGAAGAGGTCCTCGCGGGCATCTGGGCCGAGTTGCTCGGTCTCGGACGGGTCGGGGTGGCCGACCACTTCTTCGATC